>JACPQO010000091.1 GCA_016190405.1 Chloroflexota bacterium
AGAAGTGGGTGGCGCCCCACTGGCCGGTGCAGTACGGCGGCCTGGGCCTCAGCATCATCGAGCAGCTCATCTTCAACGAGGAGATGGCCTACGGCAACGCGCCCGTGGGCTACAGCGTGATCGGCGTGGGCTGGGCCGGGCCCACCTTCATCGTCTACGGCAACCCGGAGCAGAAGCGCCAGTTCCTGCCCGGCATCACTTCCGGCGAGATCGTCTGGTGCCAGGGCTACTCGGAGCCCAACGCGGGCTCGGACCTGGCGTCGCTCCAGACGCGGGCGGTGAAGGACGGCGACGACTACGTGATCAACGGGACGAAGATCTGGTCGTCCAACGCCCACAAGGCGAACTGGTGCTTCTTCCTGGCCCGCACCGATCCCGAGGCGCCCAAGCACAAGGGGATCAGCTACTTCCTCCTGGACATGAAGACGCCGGGCATCGAGATCCGCCCGCTGGTCGACATGATGAACCGCCACACCTTCAACGAGCTGTTCTTCGAGAACGTGCGCGTCCCCCGCGACTGCCTGGTGGGGGAGTTGAACCGCGGCTGGTACGTGGCCGCCGCCACCCTGGACTTCGAGCGGTCGGGCATCAACCGGGTGGTGGCCGGCTACCGCACCTACGAGGAGATGGTGGAATACGCCGTCCAGAGGAAGGTCGACGGCCACCGCCTGGTGGATGACTCGCGGGTGCGGCTCCGCTTGGGCGAGCTGGCCATCGAGTTCCAGGTCGGGCGGATGCTGGCGTACCGCGTGGCCTCCATGCAGGCCAAGGGCCAGATCCCCAACGCCGAGGCCTCCATATCGAAGCTCTACGGCTCCGAGCTGCAGCAGCGGCTGGCCGGGGCGGGCATAGAGATCCTGGGCCTGGCCGGGCAGCTGGAGCCGGGCAGCCGCTGGGCGCCCCTGGCCGGCCGGCTGGAGCAGTACTACCTGTTCGCCAGCGCCCTGACGGTGGCCGCCGGCACCAGCGAGATCCAGCGGGGGATCATCGCCGGAAGGGGTTTGGGTCTGCCGCGGGGGTAGCGGCTCGCAGGCCAGGCTGAAGGCCTGGCCTACGGTATGATGCTGAACGGCCAGGCCTAAGGCCTGGCTCACGGTACGTGATGCCTCAGGCTCCCACGAAGACATCTGCCCGCCATCACCTCCTGGCCTTCGCTCTGGCGATGGCCGGCGGCGTCCTGGGGATCATCGGCGCCGGCGTCGGGGAGTTCCGCTCGGGCGGCTTCCTGCTGCTTCCCTTCGTCGGCGGGCCCATCATCGAGGAAGTGGCGAAGCCGGTCGGCGTCTACGCCCTCCTGGCGCGCTGGCCCCACGTCCTGCGCAGCCAGCTCTTCTCGGCGGTCCTGGCGGCCGCCGGCGGCCTCTCCTTCGGCCTCATCGAGGCCGTCGCCGACGTGACGGTGTACGTCTCGGAGCCGCCGGACTGGTTCGTCGTCTACCGGTTCACGGCGCCTCTGGCCTTGCACGTGGTGGCCAGCTTCATCGTGGGCCTGGGCCTGAACCAGGGGCTGCTGGACTGGGCGCGAGGCCGTGGTCACCTACCCAAGGCCAGCCGCAACCTCTATATCGCCGCCATCGCCTTGCACGCCGCCTTCAACATCGCGGCTACGGCCCTGGCCATCGCGGGCTACCTGGACGTGGACTGAGCGCCATGGTTTGGGTCTCGGTTCTTGGTTCTGGGTTCTCCCGGCTGTATCATTGGCCTCGCGATGAGTTCTCAGCCCCCGGGCGACCCCATAGGCTACTACTTCCGCGAGGCGCTGCTCATAGGCGGCGAAGCGACGCGCCTGTATTTGGTACGCCACGCCCAGTCCCAGGAGAACACCGGCGAGGACCTGACCAGGGATGACCCGCACCTGACGGAGGTCGGCTGGGAGCAGGCCCGCCGCCTGGGCCAGCGCTTCGCCCGCCAGAAGGTCGAGGCGGTCTACGCCAGCCCCCTGGCGCGAGCCCGGGACACCGCGCAGCCCATCGCTGAGGCTACCGGCGTCGCCGTTCGGGTCGAGCCGGGCCTCACGGAGGTGTCGCTGGGCACCCCCGAGAGCAGCGCCCGTCTGTATACGGGCGAGGCGGCGGCCGAACTGGCCCGCCGCATCGCCCAACAAGGCACCTGGGACGCCTTCCCCGGCAGCGAGGGCAGCCGCGCCGCCCGCCAGCGGGTGGGGCCGGTCATGGACCGGATCATTCGCGAGAACGAGGGCAAGCGAGTCGCTCTGGTGACCCACGCCGGCTTCATCCAGACGTACGTTAGCCTGGTCCTTGGCCTGGAGCGCGACTTCATCTTCTATCCCTTCAACGCCAGCATCACGTCGGTCCGGGCCAAGGGGGACCGGCGCGTCCTCTGGCGCCTGAACGACGTGGGCCACCTGGATGGGATGCCGGCGGGCTTCGGGGGCATCAGTTGATGGGCCGGGAATCACTTTGCCCAAATCACGACGTCGCCGATGTGAATGTCTTTCGCATCCCAGTGCGGAGTGGAGCCGTCAGGATTTGTGATACGATGTGTCGTGGCAACATGAAGCCCGACGCTGCTACTGTGGCGAAGAATCTCGCTCACTGCGCCCGGGTACCTCCAGGAGGGCTGTTGTCTGCCGGGAATTGAAGCTGTTGAGAGTCGACCGCTCTTTATCTTGGCCCAGATGTCGAGCACATGAAACATCGTTTCCAGTTCTTCTTGTGAGACTTCGACTGTTGGAGGCTTGGCCATGACAACTCGACTGAGTCCCGACTCAAGGGGGACGCTTCAGAGGTACGTCGATGGACGGATTAGCAACGCCGAGTTGGCTGAGTGGCTTGTTGCGGCGGAGTACGATGACGAGCTCGCGCAGGGGGAGCGCGATGAACTCGCCCGGCTCCGTCTAATTGTGACAGAGGTCGAGGAGGATCTGCGACCGGCTGACGAGATACTGAAGGCTGTTTCGGCCATATTGGCGGTGACCGAAGACAAGATTGTCGTGGCCGTCCGTACGAGTTCGTCCACGCACACGAAACCGGGCAGCGCCGTCACGGCCGCGGCGTCCCCCGTCCAACACGCTGGTATAGCACCCTGAACGGGACGCGGGTGACCTCCTCACCCTCGAGCAGCAGGCGAAACCAGTGCACCCCCTCTAGTTTGAACTCGTAATCCAGTTCAACAACCACGTTTGCACCCCGGTCCTCCCCTTCAAGCAGGATTGTGCTCTCCCAGCCTGGGTGCACCATGCCGTCTGGCGTTTCAATCGTAACGGCGATAGTGTGCGTGCCTCGGGCTTGTCCCGACACGATCATGACCACAAGCTTCAGTTTGCGCAGCACGGACGGCATCGCTCCGGGAGCAGCAGCACCAGCAGCAGTCACGGTCAAGCGATCAACGATCCGGATGAGAGAGAGGACGCCGTCCTTACCCTCGATCACCTCATCACAGAGGAGCGCGGCTTTCAGATAAGGTCCTGTCAAACTCATTGGTTAGGCTCTCCAGTTCCAATCGCTGCGGACATTCTACCACTGCCTTGCCAATTCGCCTCAGATCAGCCGCCCCGTATCCGCTTGCTCGTAGCGCTTCAGCTTCTCTTCGTCCAGCTCGATGCCCAGGCCCGGCTTCTGCGGGACGTGGACGTA
>JACPQO010000080.1 GCA_016190405.1 Chloroflexota bacterium
TCGGCACCTCGCGCAAGTCCACCATCGGCGTCGTGCTGGGGCTGCCGGTCGAAGAGCGGCTGGAAGGGACGGCGGCTACGGTGGCCCTGTCCATCGCCAACGGCGCGGACATCGTGCGCGTCCACGACGTGAAGGAGATGGCCCGCGTGGCGCGAATGGCGGACGCCGTGGTGCGCGGCTGGAGCCGCGAAGAAGCGGCCCAATGACCGAAGCCGAAGCGAGCGGCGCCTTCGACGAGCGGCGGCGCAGCCCCTTCAGCGCCTTCATCGGCACCGAGATGGAGGAGATGCGCGACGGCTACGTGCGGCTGTCGCTGCGCCTCCAACCGCACCACACGAACCCCAACGGGGTGATGCACGGCGGCGTGGTGACCACGATGATGGACTCGGCGCTGGGGGCGGCCCTGGGCAGCCTGCGCGGCGAGGAGGCGAAGCGCAACCCCCACGCCACCATCGAAATGAACGCCAGCTTCCTGGCCGCCGCCCGCCCCGGCGACGAGATAGTCGTGGAGGCGCGGGTGCTGCGGTTGGGCAAGAGCATCGCCTTCGGCGAGGCGGAGGCGCGCCGGCGGGGCGACGGCGAGCTCATCGCCAAGGGCCGCTTCACCTTCGCTATCCCCAACCGGAGGCGCTGATGGCCACCGTTTACCTGGGGTTGGGCGCCAACCTGGGCAACCGCGAGGCGAACCTGCGCATGGCCCTGCGCGGCCTCACCCGCATGGCCCGCCTGGAGGCCGTCTCCTCCCTCTACGAGACGGACCCGGTGGGCATTCCCGACCAGCCGCCCTTCTACAACGCCGCCTGTCGCATCGAGACCGGGCTGGAGCCGCGCTCGCTTCTGCGTTTCCTCCAGAACCTGGAGCGCGAGATCGGCCGCCGGTCCGGCGGGCCCCGCGGCGGGCCGCGGCCCATCGACATCGACATCCTGCTATACGAAGAGCGCGTCATCGATGAGGAAGGGCTGACCGTCCCGCACCCGCGGCTGCCGGAGCGGGCGTTCGTGCTGGCGCCCCTGGCCGAGATCGCGGCGGACGCGCGGCACCCGTCCCTGGGCAAGACCGTGGCCGAGCTGCGCGTGGCTGCCGGCGGAGAAGGCGTGCGGCTGATCGCGGATAGAGGCTGGGACGGGGTGATGGGCGCGGAGGGGGAGACGGTCCGGCTGTAGGAGCGACCCCTACGATTCCGTCGGGGACTCCAGGGGCAGCTCTTCGCCCAGCTCCTCGATCTCTTCTTCTTCGGCCGTGAACATCGTCCAGCCGATCCAGAAGGCGAGGGCGGAGACGGCGGCCAGGGCGCCCATGACGGGCAGGGCCACCGCCAGGTAGCTGCGACGCAGGATGGCCCACAGGAACAGGACCATCTGGAACACCGCCACGATCATGATGATCAGCCCGGTCTGCTGTGACCTCTCCATGGACGACTCCTAGCTGCTCTTGCGCAGCTCGGGCGGCAGGAGGTTGGGGATGCGGTCCTCGATGGGGTAGCGCTCGGAGCACTTCTGGCAGGTCAGGTAGCCGCTGACGACCTCCTGGGCGTTCTCCTCTTCCACGGTCAGGTCCAGGGGGCTCTTGCAGACGGGGCAGGCCAGGATTTCGACCAAGTCTTTTCGCATAGGCGGGGCTCCTCGTCCGACATTGTAAGCCGGGGCCACCAGGGCGTCAAACGGTGTACTCCGAACGAGCGCGCCCGGTCAAAGCCGCCACCCCGGCCGGCGATTGACTTGCCCCTGGCCCCGGCCTATCGTGAGGTGGTGGCTGGGTTCGTGGCGGACACGCAGGCTGGGCATCTCTCCCTCTCATGAGTCAGTGGTTGCGTTTGGGCGGGCTTGAGCTGCTGGTCGTCAGCGACGGCGTCCTGCGCCTGGACGCCGGGGCCGTGTTCGGGCTAACGCCAAGGGTGATGTGGGAGCCCTACGTGCCGGACATCGACGAAAAGCACCGCCTGCCCATGGGGCTGAACAGTCTGGTGGTCCGCGCCGGCGGGAAGACGGTGCTGATTGAGACCGGCGTGGGCACCAAGACGTCGCGCGCGCCCGGCGGCGCCGGCGCCGAGACCGGCGGCCGGCTGCTGGCCAACCTGGCCAAGGAGGGCATCCAGCCCCAGGACGTGGACATCGTGGTGAACACGCACCTGCACTTCGACCACGTGGGCGGCAATACGGTGGCGGCAGGCGGACGCCCGCTGCCCGCCTTCCCGCGGGCCCGCTACTTCGTGCCGAAGGGCGAGTGGGAGACGGCCAGCCACCCCAACGAGCGCACCCGCGGCACCTACCTGCCGGAGAACTTCGAGCCCCTGGAGGACACCCGGCAGGTGGAGCTGGTGGAGGGGGAGGTCGAGGTGGTGAAGGGCATGCGCCTGGTGCCGGCGCCCGGCCACACCGCCGACCACTGCATCGTGGAGATAGAGTCGGGTGGCGAGCTGGCGCTCTACGTGGGCGAGCTGGCCCAGCAGCCGGTGATGCTGGAGCGCGTCGCCTGGATCTCGGCCTTCGACGTGCTGCCCCTGGTCTCCCTGGAGACCAAGAAGCGGGTCATCGAGCGCGCCATCGACCGGCGGGCCCTGCTCGTCTGCGTGCACGCGCCGTACCCCGGGCTGGGACGGCTACGGTTGGAGGACTCCAAGCGCAAGTGGGAGGCGCTGGAAGTGGGCGAGAGAAGGCTGGACCCATGAGAAAGGCACGCTGCGGCCGGGAAACGCTCAGCCTTCGACAGGCTCAGGCTTCGCTGGCCCTTCTAGGCCCTTCGACAAGCTCAGGGCGAACGGAATCATGAGCGAGCAGCCAGCCACCGGCATCCTCCGCCGAACCTGCCTCCACGATGAGCACCTGCGGCTCGGCGCGCGCCTGGTCCCCTTCGCGGGCTGGGAGATGCCGGTGCAGTACGCGGGCATCCTGGAGGAGCACCGGGCGGTGCGCCAGCGGGTGGGGGTGTTCGACGTGTCGCACATGGGCCGCTTCGAGTACCTGGGATCGGAGGCGGGACGGCTGCTGCGCTACGTCTGCACCTACGACATCGCCCGCCTGGCGCCGGGCGAGGGCCACTACGCCGCCGTCTGCCGCGAGGACGGCGGCATCCTGGACGACGTGTATGTGTTCTGTCTTCCGCCTGAGGGCGCGGCGAGCGGCGCCCCTACCGCGTCGGGCGGGAGAGGGGCAGGGGGTGAGGGCTACCTCCTGGTGGCCAACGCCAGCAACGCCGAGAAGGTCCGCGACTGGATCGCGGCCCACATGAGCGGCTTCGATGCCCGCTTCCAGGACCGGCATGCCAGCACGGCCATGATCGCGGTACAGGGCCCGCGGGCCATCGAAGTCCTGGGTGGGTTGCTAGGGGAGGAGGCAGCGCGCTCCGTCCGGCCCAGACACTGCGCCCCGTTCTCCTGGCGGGGCGAGACGGTGTTCGCTTCCCGCACGGGGTACACGGGGGAGGACGGGATGGAGCTGGTCACCGATGCGGCGGCGGGGCCGGCCCTGTGGCGGGCGCTGCTGGAGGCCGGCGTGCTGCCTTGCGGCCTGGGCGCCCGCGACACCCTGCGGCTGGAGGCCGCGCTGCTGCTGTACGGCAACGACATGGACGAATCCGTGAACCCGTACGACATCGGGTTGGGCTGGGTGGTCACGCTGGACGACGGCGCCGACTTCATCGGCCGCGAGGCGCTGCTGCGAATCCGCGAAGCTGGCCCGCAGCGGCTGCTGGTCTGCCTGGAGACGCAAGGCCGGGGCGTCATGCGGGCCGGCTGCGCCATCTTGCACGCGGGCCGGGAGGCCGGTAAAGTCACCAGCGGCGGCTACTCCCCGACCCTTGGGGTCAGCATCGGCATGGGGTTCGTGCCCGCGGAGCTGGCGGTGGAGGGGACGGAACTGACCGTCGACGTGCGGGGCAAACCCCTGTCCGCGCGGGTGGTGCCGCGGCCCTTCTACAAGCGTCCCAGGCAACCATAGGAGCGCAGACGATTGTCCAGTCCTCCCGACTTGATGTACACCAAGGAGCACGAGTGGGTCAGGGTTGACGCCGAGGTGGCGACCGTCGGGATCACGGAGTACGCCCAGGACCAGCTCGGCGATATAGTGTACGTGGACCTGCCGGCAGTCGGGGCCGAGGTCTCCCAGCTCCAGAAGTTCGGCGAGATCGAGTCGGTTAAAGCCGTCTCGGAGCTGTTCTCGCCGCTGTCGGGGGAAGTGGTGGAAGCGAACGTGGCGCTGGCCGAGAAGCCGGAGCTGGTGAACGAATCGCCCTACGGCGAAGGCTGGATGATCCGGGTGCGCCTGAGCGACCCCAGCGAGCCGGACGGGCTCCTCTCCGCCCAGGAGTACGACGACTACATAGCTCAGGGGACCGGATGAGTCCGTCGAGCCCCCACCCCTACATCCCCAACACCGACGAAGACCGCCGCGCCATGCTCGACGTCATCGGCGCGGCGTCCGTGGACGAGCTCTTCGCCGACATCCCGGCGGAGTTCCGCATCGAGGGGCTCGACCTGCCGCCGGCCCTGTCGGAGCCGGAGCTGGTGCGCGAGATGTCGGCAATGGCCGCCCGCAACCAGGTGCCCGGCGACGGCACGATATGCTTCCTGGGCGCCGGCGCCTACCGGCACTACATCCCCAGCACCGTCGCCCACGACATCGGCCGCAGCGAGTTCTACACCGCCTATACGCCCTACCAGCCGGAGATAAGCCAGGGCACCCTCCAGACCATGTTCGAGCTGCAGTCGATGACCTGCGAGCTGATGGCGTTGGACGTGGCCAACGCCGGCCTGTACGACGGCGCCAGCGCCCTGGCCGAGGCCTGCCTCATGGCCTGCCGCCTCACCGGCCGAGGTCGCATGGCGGTGCACGCCAGCGTGAACCCGGCCTACGTCTCGGTAATCCGGACCTACGCCTCCGGCCCCGGCCTGGCGGTGGACGTGATGGACGCCCCGAGGTTGACGCCGGAGCACGCCTGCCTGGCGGTGCAGCAGCCCGCCTTCCTGGGCACCCTGGAGGACGTGTGGGCCCTGGGCGGGGCGGCGCGGGAAGCCGGGGCCCTGCTGGTGGCCGCCGTCGATCCCATATCGCTGGGGATGCTGACGCCGCCCGGCGAGTACGGCGCCGACATCGCCGTCGCCGAGGGGCAGAGCCTGGGCTGGCCGGTGAACTTCGGCGGGCCGTACCTGGGGCTGTTCGCCTGCCGCCAGGAGTACGTCCGCCAGATGCCCGGACGTATCGTCGGCCGGACCACCGATTCGGACGGGCGTACCGGGTACGTGCTCACCCTCCAGA
>JACPQO010000083.1 GCA_016190405.1 Chloroflexota bacterium
CCTCTGTGTTGGGCGGTGTCCAGTCGCTGGCCCTCTCCTGCTACGACGAAGCGCTGGCGCTTCCCACGGAGGAGGCCCAGCGTATCGCCGTCCGCACCCAGCAGATCATCGCCTACGAAAGCGGCGTCACCGATACCGCGGACCCCCTGGCCGGCTCCTACTACATCGAGTGGCTGACCAACGAGCTGGAGCGCAAGGCCTGGGACTACCTGCACCGCATCGAGGATATGGGCGGCGCTGTCACCGCTATCGAGTCCGGCTACGTCCAGCGCGAGATCCAGGAGGCATCCTACGCCTACCAGAAAGCGGTGGACGAGGGGAAGAAGATCATCGTCGGCGTGAACAAGTTCCGCCTGGAGGATGAAGAGCCGCAGATGATCTTCCGGGTGAACCCTGAGACCGAGCGCGCTCAACTGAAGCGGCTGGCCGCCGTCAAGAAGCAGCGCGATGACGCCTCTGTGCGGGCCGCCCTGGCCCGCCTGGACGCGGTCAGCCGCGACTCGGAGAACCTGATGCACCCCATCGTCGACGCGGTGAAGGCTTACGCCACCCTGGGCGAGATCTGCGGCGTCATGCGCAACGTCTTCGGCGACTACCGCCCGCCGACGGCGGTGTAGGGTGCATCGTAGGGGCGGGTTTGAAACCCGCCCCTACGCCAAATGCCGCATCTTTCAAGGTGTGGTGCCATAAGGTAAGGGGGAGGGCCACCAATGTCCTGTCTGAATCACGGCAAGGTCGCCATCGTCACCGGCAGCTCGCGAGGGCTGGGCCGGGCCATCGCCCGCGAGCTGGCGGACCACGGCTGCAGAGTGGTCGTGAACTACTACCAGAGCAAGGAGCTGGCCGAACAACTGGTGGCGGAGCTGAAGGACAAGGGCCAGGAGGCGATCTGCGTCCAGGCTGGCGTGGCTCACCCCGACGAAGTCCAAATGCTCATCGATACCGCTGTCAAGGCCTTCGGCGGGCTGGACATCCTGGTCAACAACGCCGGCGTCAACCGCGACCGCACCATCCGCCGCATGAGCGTGGAGGAGTGGCGGGAGGTCATGGCCACAGACCTGGACAGCATCTTCTACTGCACCTACGCGGCGGTGCCACACATGATCGAGCGCGGCGGTGGCCGCATCGTCAACATGTCCTCCATCGTCGGCCAGATGGGGAACCTGGGACAGTCTAACTACGCGGCGGCGAAAGCGGGCATCGTCGGATTCACCAAGTCGGCGGCCCAGGAGCTGGCGCGATTCAACATCACCGTGAACTCCCTCTGCCCCGGCTTTATCGAAACGGAGATGGTGACCAATCTCACGGAGGAGGTGCAGCAGGCGCTGCTGGCCAAGATCCCGCTGGGCCGCTTCGGCAAGCCGGAGGAGGTGGCCCGCATGTGCCGCTTCCTGGTGACTGAAGGCGAGTTCATCACCGGCGCTCAGATCAACATCAACGGCGGCATGTACCTGCAGTAGGGCCGGAGGCTGGAGGTTGGAGGTTGGAAGTTGGAGACGCACCCGTTCGTCCTGAGCGTGCCTGCCCTGAGCGCAGCCGAAGGGTCGAAGGACGAGCGTCGGCGCCCTTACCAAGCCGCTCACCCTGAGCTTATCGAAGGGTGAGCCCCGCGATGTCCTCCCGCGCCCGCGCCGATGAACCACGGCCCCAGCCGCCGGGCCTTCCAGTCGGCCGCCTCTTCCTCCTGCCCCTGCTGGCCTTCCTGGTGGCGGTCGCCATCCAGGTAGGCCTCAAGACCGCAGGCCTGCCCTCGACCAGCCCTCTGCGGGTGCTGGCGACCCCCGCCGTCGCCGCCGGCGTCGTGTATCTGGGGCTGCGGCCCTACGCGCGGGCCGGCCGTATCCGTCTGGCCATCATGGTCGCGGCGGGGTTGTTGCTGGTGGCCCTGGCCACCTGACCCGCATGCTAACCTACGATCCTGAAGCCGCTATCGCCCACCTACGCAAGGCCGATGCTGTCCTGGCCCGCGTCATCGACGCTGTGGGGCCGTTCACCATGGAGCCCCGCGACGGCTCGTTCCGTTCCCTGGCCAGGGCGATCTTCTTCCAGCAGCTGGCGGGGCCGGCCGCCCGCGCCATCATGGGCCGCGTTCTGGCAGCCCTGGGCACGGACGACCAGCGCTTCTTCACGCCGCAGCAACTCCTGGCCGCCAGCGATGACCAACTGCGCGCCGCCGGGCTTTCACGCCAGAAGACGGTGTACTTGCGGGACCTGGCCCAGAAGTTCGCCTCCGGCGATCTTATCGAGGACGAGTTCGCCCGCCTGGACGACGAAGAGGTGATCCGCAGGGTCTCCTCGGTGAAGGGGATCGGGCGCTGGACGGCCGAGATGTTCCTCATCTTCTCGCTGGGGCGGCCAGATGTCCTGCCGGTGGACGACCTGGGCGTCCGTCGCGGCTTCCAGATCACCTACGGCCTGCCGGAGCTCCCGAAGCCCCAAGAGATGCAGCGTATCGCCGGGCCCTGGCGGTCCTACCGCAGCGTAGGCACCTGGTACATGTGGCGTAGCCTCGGCGTGGCCCTGCCGGAACAGGGGCGGTAGGCGTCTGAAAGGCATGCCGTGGTATCCTTAGTCACGAAGGAGTAGCGCGGTGGGGCACGTCCTGGTCAACGTAACGGTATCGAATCCCACGGACAGTTCATTGTCGTCGGAGGTGGAGGCGATGGTGGACACCGGAGCTACCTTCACCGTCGTGCCGGAATCGCTGGCTGCGCAGCTAAGGCTACCAGTCACCGGTCGCAGGACGGTCCGTACTGCCACCGGGCCGCTCACCCTTGATATGGCGCGCGCGCTCATCCAGATGAACGGCGAACGCGAGATCAACCGGGTGCTCATCAGCGACACCGTAGACAAGGTCTTGATTGGGGTCATCACACTGCAGACTTTCTCTTTGACGGTCGACCCCACGAGCGGAGAGCTGACCGAGGCGGAAGCTTATCTTCTGTAGTCCGCGCGCTAACTGGGCTGGCCAGGCGGCCGTAGGTTGTCATCGTCAAGCTATTGGGGAGGCCTAACATGAACGAGGTCGTCATCGCCGGCGCCGTGCGAACGCCCATCGGCACCTTCGGCGGCGCCTTCGCCGAGGTGTCCGCCATCGAGCTGGGCGCCGTCACCATCCGCGAGGCGCTCAAACGGGCCAACGTCCAGCCGGAGCAGGTGGACGAGGTTTTGATGGGCAACGTCCTCTCGGCCGGCCTGGGGATGAACCCGGCCCGGCAGTCGGCCCTGGCCGCCGGCATACCGGACAGCGTGCCGGCCACCAGCGTCAACAAGGTCTGCGGCTCCGGCCTGAAGACCATCGCCCTGGCTGCCCAGGCGATCATCCTGGGCGACGCCGAGGTCGTCGTCGCCGGCGGAATGGAAGGGATGTCCAGCGCCCCGTACATCCTGCCCAAGGCCCGCTACGGGTACCGCATGGGGCACGGCGAGGTGACTGACCACATGATCAAGGACGGCCTGTGGTGCGCCTTGACCGATTGCCACATGGGCAACACGGCGGAGAACGTGGCCCTGGAGCGCGAGATCTCGCGGGCCGACCAGGACGAGTTCTCGGCCCGCAGCCACCAGAAGGTGGCGGCCGCCTGGGAGAAGGGCATCTTCGCCCAGGAAGTCGTGCCCGTGGAGGTCAAGCAGCGCAAGGGCACGGTCGTCGTCGACAGGGACGAGCACTTCCGGCCCGATACGACAGTGGAGGTGCTGTCCAAGCTGCGCCCCGCCTTTGCCGGCGACGGTTCCGTCACCGCCGGCAACGCCTCCGGCATCAACGACGGCGCCGCGGCTGTGGTTGTCATGTCCCGCCAGAAGGCCGAGGAGCTGGGGGTGCAGCCCATGGCCTCCATCCGCTCCTACGCCACGGCGGGGGTGCCACCGCGCATCATGGGCGTCGGGCCCGTACCGGCCACCCAGAAGGCGCTGGCCAGAGCCGGGCTCTCCCTAGCAGAGATAGACCTGATCGAGGCTAACGAGGCATTTGCCGCCCAGTCCCTGGCCGTGGGCCGCGAGCTGGGCTGGGACTGGGAGCGGGTGAACGTGAACGGCGGGGCCATCGCCCTGGGCCACCCCATCGGGGCCAGCGGCTGCCGCATCCTGGTGACCCTGCTGCACGAGATGCAGCGGCGGCAGGCGAAGCGGGGCCTGGCCACGCTGTGCATCGGCGGCGGCCAGGGCATCGCTATGATCGTGGAGGCGGCCAGCTAGGGCGACCACACAGCGGATTCGAAGAGCCGATAGGCGGATGGGTGACGCCATCCGCTTATCCGTTTGTCATCCGTTGTGAGGCTGCGACCATGCCCGAACCAAACGTTTGCCTGCAACTCCTCCTGGCCTGGCTGGAGCGGGCCCACGGCCGGCGCTTCACAGTCGATGAGCAGAGCGAGATAGCTCCCGCCGGCCTGAGCGCCCTCGCCTCGGAGGGGTCCGCGCGGCTGGCGGTGGAGGTCCATCAACTGCTGGGGCCGGCGGAGAACCCCGTCTGGACGGCCCAGCGGGAGCACCTCCAGGACCAGATCGCCGTCGGGCTGCCGGGGGCCTTCGCTGTCTGGATCCCTGCCGGGGCGGACCTGCCCGCCGGGGCCGCCGAAACGATGGAGTTCCTCCAGCTCGTCAGGGAGAAGGCGCTCACCCTCCGGCCCGGCGAGCGCTCCTTTGTGCCGTTTCCCATAGCCATCTACCTCAAGAAAGTCGGCGACGAGGGCAGCCTGGTGTCCGTGGTCGGCGGCCTAAGCCCCCACTGGGCCCGCCTCAGCGAAGCAGTGCGCGGGCAGTTCGACCTGGACTCGACGCGTCTGCACCGGCTGCCGGAGCCGGAGGAGCACCTCCCGCAGCTCATGCAAACGATCTGGCAGCGAGCGAAGGAGATCGAACGCCCGGGGCAGTGGGTGGACATCGAGACTGTCGACGCTTGGACGATCCAGCGCCTGCCGGGCGAGCACGGTGTGACCATCCTGGGGATACCGCCGGAGGAGCTGGGCGACGTGGGGCTGGCCGTCCGCCGCAATTTCCGGCGGGTCCTGGCGGACGCCGCGCCGAGGCTGCGCCAGCGCGATGCGGAGTTGCGCGCGCTCGTCGTATTGGGGTGCTACCCACGCCTGGAGCAGGAGGGGGCCACCACGGCCCTGCGCGGCTACGACCCGGCGCTGTACGCCAACGTGGACTTCATCTGCCTGGCCACGGACGGGCTGCTGAAGCCCCTGATCCAGCCGCCGGCGCACCTCTTGCCCTGGGCGCGGAGCTAAGGCCTGGAGGTCCACCGTGTTGGTCGGGGTCTTCAGACCCCGACGGTGCAGCGGAAGCGGCCGGCCAGTGAAGCCTAAGTTCGGAGCGAAACGAAATCGCAGTCAGGCTGAAGCCTGGCCTTCTGGGTGAAAGCGGTCTTTCCTAGGCCAGTTGCGTGTAGCGGCCCTGGTAGAAGACCAGCGGCCCCCCGTCCTCCATCTCCTGCGCGTCCACCACCTCGCCGACGAATATGGTGTGGTCGCCGCCGGGATACTGAGCGACCACCCGGCAGTCCAGGTACGCGACACTACCTTCGAGGATGGGGCAGCCGGTCATGCCGAACTGGAGGGGGAAGCCGTCCAGGCGATGCGCGCCTTCGGTCTCCTTCTTGGCGAAATGGTTGGACAGAGCCTCCTGCTCCAGGGTCAGGATGCTCAGGGCAAACACGCCCGACTGGGCCAGGATATCGTGCGTGTCAGCCGTCTTGTCCACGCATACCAGCACCAGCAGCGGCTCCAGGGAGACCGACGTCACGGCGTTGGCCGTCATGCCGTGCAGTTCATCGCCCAGCCTGGTGGTCACGACGGTGACGCCGGTGGCGAAGCGGCCCATGACGCGGCGGAAGTCGTTCCTGGATGGTGGCACGGGGCCTCTACTCCTTCGCCTTCAAGTATCGCACGAGCAGGGCCAGGGCCGCCTCCGCCGATGCCCGCTTGGTGTGAGAGCGGTCGCCCCGCCAGACATGCTGTTCGCTGAGGAGGGTCCCCGCGGCGGCCAAGGCCACGTAGGTCAGCCCCACCGGCTTCGTCTCGGTGCCGCCGCCCGGGCCGGCGATGCCGGTCACGGCCAGCCCCACGCTGGCGCCGGCTTGGCGGCGGACTCCCTCGGCCATAGCCCCGGCAGCGGCGGCGCTGACGGCGCCTTCGCTTGCCAGCAGTTGCTCCGGCACGCCCAACTGCTCCTTCAGCCGGTTGTGGTAGGCGATTACGCCGCCCAGGAAGACGGCGGAGCTGCCTGGCACTTCCGTGATCAGGTGCCCGATCAGCCCGCCCGTGCTCGACTCGGCGACCGCCAGGGTCAGCCCGCGCTCGCCCATCAGCCGCACCACCTCAGCGGCCAGCGGGCTGCGAGTGTCTCGCTTCCACCCACTCAACGCTGCGCCTGATCGCCTCCCTTAGGGGCACTTTCGCTTGCCAGCCCAGCGCCTCGAGCTTACCCATATCCAGCACGTAGTCCTGCGCGAGGGTAGCGGCGCTGAAGCGGGTCATCGTCGGCCGCCGCGTTCGGTTGCTCAGACGGGCCAGGGTTTCGCTCACGGCGCCGTAGAAGAAGACGAGCCAGAAAGGCACACTGCGTCTCGGCGGCCTGGCCCCGATGGCCTCGGCGACGGTGGTGAACACCTCGCGTTGCGTCAGAACCTCGGCGGCCAGGTTGTAGACCTGGCCCACGGCCTTTTCCTCGGTCGCCGCCAGGATGCAGGCCTCAGCGGCGTCGCCCGCGTAGACGCAGTGCCAGCGGTTGTCTGGTCGGCCCACGTAGACGGCGCCGCCGCCCCGCAGGTAAGACATGAGCTCCGGCATGATGGACCTGTCACGCTCGCCCAGGATCAGGGCCGGCCGCACCGCCGACACCTGGATCGGGCCCCTCGTGTGGTAATCCCAGGCGATCCGCTCGGCGGCCAGCTTCGAGCGCTGGTAGTGGTCCCAGGAAGGGGGGCGCTCCTCCAGCGGCCCGTCCTCATAGAGTGTCGCGCCTCGCAGCTTCGGCCTGGTCGGGTACACCGAATCGGTGCTCACGTGCAGAAAGCGCGGCGCGCCGGCGGCGAGCGCCGCCGCCAGCGCGTTCTCCGTGCCGCGAATCGTCGTCGCCTCAAAGGCGGGCCAGGGGCCCCAGTCGCTGACCATGGCGGCGGCGTGATAGACCACGTCCATGCCTTCGGCGGCGCGACGCAGCGACTCCGGGTCGGTCACGTCGCCCTGGGCGATGGGAACCCCCCGCTGCTGAAGGTAGGACACCTCGCTGCTGGGACGGGCCAGGGCACGGACCTCGTCGCCCCGCGCCAGTAGCCTATCAACGATATGGCTTCCCAGCAGCCCGGTGGCCCCGGTGACTAGAGCTTTCATTCGCTGGCCGTTCCCTGGCGCGCTACCCCCGCCTGGGATACGCTTGACGCGACCAATATACAACAACTCAGCGATGGCATGAGCCGTTACTCCCTAAGTATAGGCATCGCTCAGGCGGAGGAGGTGGCCCGCCTGGCCAGGCGGGCCGAGGCTGCCGGCTTCGAGGCCTTGTGGACCTCGGAGATGTTCCACGACCCCTTCCTGCCCCTGGCCGCGGCTGCCGCCGGCACCTCTCGCATCGGGCTGGGTACCTCCATCGCCCTGGCCTTCGTGCGCAGCCCGTGGGTTACGGCGCTATCGGCTCTGGATCTGGATGTCCTATCGGGCGGGCGATTCCTGCTGGGCCTGGGCACGGGCCTGAAACGGCTCAACGAGCGCTGGCACGGCGTGGCCTACGGCAAGCCCACGCCCCACGTCAAGGAGTGCATCCAGCTCATCCGCCTAATCATGGAGCGGGCGCATCGCGGTGAGCCGATCCGCTTCTCCGGCCAATACTACGATGTCGACATCCAGGGCTGGCGCCGGCCCGTCAGCCCCGTGCGCGAGCGGGTCCCCATCTACCTGGCGGGGGTGCGCGAGGGGATGATCCGGACGGCGGCCGAGGTGGCGGACGGGCTGCTCGGCCACCCGATCTACTCCCTGCGCTGGATTCGGGAGGTTGTCCTGCCGTCGGTGGCCCGGGGCCTCCAGGAGAGCGGCCGCCCGCGCGATGAGTTCCACCTTTGCCTCGCTGTCTGCTGCGCCGTGGGCAAGGACGTGCGACAGGCCCGCCGCGCCGCCGCCGCCACCATCGCCTTCTACGCCACGGTGCGGACCTACGAGCCGCTGTTCGCCGCTTTTCAGCCGGAGGTCCAGCGCATCCAGGACGCCCTTATGCGGGACGACCCGGCGGCCATGGCCGACGCCGTCAGCGACGAGATGGTCGATGCCTTTGCCGTGGCCGGCACGCCGGACCAGGCGCGCGCGAAACTCGCCGCCTACGCCGACCTGGCGGACACGATATGCCTGACGCCGCCCGACCAGCATATCGACCCGCAGGAGTCCGCGGCGTACCGCGAGGCGCTGCTGGCCACGTTCGCGGAGTAGGGGCGGTTCGCGAACCGCCCCTACCGTTCCACCAGGCAGGAGACAAACGTATACGCGTACAGCGCCAGCCCCGGCGTCGCCGGGGGCAGCGTCAGTTCGTGGCTGTCCAGCTCCCGGTTGGTCGCCAGCCGGTACATGCGGGGCGCATCCACCTCGACGAAGGCGCGGCCGTCCTCCTCGAAGCGCACGTCCTCGCCGGCGTCCTCGCGGGCCAGGGGAGCGCCGTCCTGGGTCAGGTA
>JACPQO010000086.1 GCA_016190405.1 Chloroflexota bacterium
GTACTTCCGTAGCCGCCCGGCGTGCGCCAGGGCCAGCGGCAGCGCCTCCAGGGCCGGGAAGGTTCCCAGGGAGCCCTTCTGGAGCGCCACCTCGTGGAAGGCGTCACACTCGTCGGCGCGGGTCCAGGGGGCCCGCATCAGGAACGGCACCGGGTGCCAGGAGTGCGACCCCATCACCGCCGGCGTGGAGTGGTCGCCCGCTACCATCAGCACGTCCGGCTCCAGCGCCAGCAGCGATGGCAGGGCCGCATCCACCTCCACCAGCTTCGCCACCTTGCGGTCGAAGTCGCCGTCCTCGCCCGCCGTGTCCGTGTGCTTGTAGTGGAGGAAGAAGTAGTCGAAGCGGCCCCAGTTCTCCTTTAGCGTCGCTATGGAGTCCTCCAGCGACGGCCCCGTGGGCAGGGCCTCCATGCCGACCAGCTTCGCCAGCCCGCGGTACATGGGGTAGTGGGCCACCGCCGCCGGCCGCAGCTTGAACACGCTTGACATCGATGGCCAGTCTGGCCGCTTGGCGAATCCGCGCAGCAGCAGCATGTTGGCCGGCGACTCATGCGCCAGGACGCTCCGTGCCTCCCCAATGAAGCGCGATACCAGCCGGGCGGTCGCCTCGCCCTCCGGGGCCGTGGCCCGCGCCGGCAGCGGCGCCAGCCCCTCGGCCTGTGGGTCCGTGTCCGCCACGGCCTCAGACAGTCCCTTGCCCCTCAGGACCAGCGCGAAGCGGTGCTCCCGCACCGGCTCCAGGAACAGCTCGGCGCCAGAGAGCCGTATCGTTCGCAGCTGGGCCACCAGCTGGGCGCAGCGCTCGCTGCTGATGCGGCCGGCGCGGCGGTCGGTGATCCGGCCCGCCTCGTCGACCGTGCAGAAGTTGCCGCGCGCGGCCACGTCGTCCGGGCGAAGGTCGAAGTCGATCCCTGCCGCCTCCAGCACTCCCCGGCCGATGTTGTACTTCAGCGGGTCGTAGCCGAACAGGGCCAGGTGGCCGGGCCCGCTGCCCGGCGTCACCCCCGGCGCCACCGGGATCGTGAAGCCGCAGGCGCTCTCCTTGGCCAGCATATCCAGGTGCGGCGTGTAGGCGCTCTCCAGCTCCGCGCGCCCCGTCTCCGGGTGCGGCAGGCCGCCCAGCCCGTCCATGACGAACAGCACGATCTTGGTGCCGTTCTCGATGGCCAGCCGGCGGGCCAGGTCAAGGTCCATAGCGAGAATGATTATCGACTATGAGGAGCCACGTTCGCCACTCAGTTGGCCGTGCTTGTGGCGCGAGTCAGTACCCCGTGAAAGCGTACCCGGCGGCAACGTTTCTGGTGGGGCGGGCGGGATTCGAACCCGCGATCTCCAGTTTATAAGACTGGTGCTTTAACCGCTAAGCTACCGCCCCATATCCAAGGATAATCGTTTCTTCCCGCTCGTGGTGAGCCTAGCCTGCCCTGAGCCTGCCGAAGGGAACCATGAGCGGAGCGACAGCGCCTCGCTCCCCGCCATCCGTTTATCCGTTCCCTATCCGTTGTCCAGCGCTGCCACGCCCGGCAGCTCCTTCCCCTCCAGGAACTCCAGGGAGGCGCCGCCTACGCCACCGCCTCGAAGTCGTAACAGGGCACCTTGATCTCGCCAGTCTGGGGCAGTTCTCCCCAGACTATCTTCTGAAGCCTCTCTACTACCTCCGGCTTGAATAAAGGTTCTCCGCACTGCTTGCAGACCAACGCGGGAACGTTCTCCACAACCACCACACGACCCTTGTACTCGCTTGTATAGACGATAGTCCTCTCTTCGACGTCGCCCTTACAGAAGGCGCATTGATCGAACATTACGTCCTCCTCCTGGTCCGGAGGTCTGCCCACCTGTCCTCGCCCGGCTCATAGACGGTGATCACAAGAACGACCGGCGGGTACGTCACATGGACATGCAACGGTCGACTATCTCCTGTCCATCCCAGTATAAGGCAACTCGGGCCTCTGGGGTTGTCGGGATAGTCCTCTATAATCTCTGCCTTCTCATGCAGAACGGCGTCTTCGACTTGTTTCGGAGTGATATTTCGTTCCTCGGCCTGACGAACGCCATGGATTGTGAACGCGTACTGACGGCGTGCGACCCGGTGTCGGATCTGCTCCAGCAGGTCTTGGCTCACCTGTCCGCATCCGCCAGCGCCGCTACCCCTGGCAGATCCTTGCCCTCCAGGAACTCCAGCGAGGCGCCGCCGCCCGTGCTCACGTGCGAGAACTTCCCCGCCAGCCCCACCTGCTCCACCACCGCCACCGTCTCGCCGCCGCCGACGATGGTCGTGGCCCCCTCCAGATTAGCGATGACCGCCGCCAGCCGGTGCGACCCGTGGGCGAAGGGCGCGAACTCGATCACCCCCATGGGCCCGTTCCAGACCACCGTCCGGCACCCCTTGAGCGCCCGCGCGAACACGTCGATGGTCGTCTCGCCCACGTCCATGATCCGCCAGCCCGCCGGCACGTCCTTGACCGACACCCGCTTGGCCGGCGAGTCCGCCGCGAACCGCTGCGCCACGATGACGTCCGCCGGCAGCAGCAGCGTCACCTTCTTCTGCTTCGCCCGCTCCATCACCTCGCGCGCTTGCTCTAAGTAGCCGTCCTCCACCAGCGACTCGCCCACGGAGAACCCCTCGGCTTTGAGGAAGGTGTTGGCCATACCGCCGCCGAGGAGCAGCTTATCGACGCGATCGAGGAGGTTCTCCAGCGCGGCCATCTTGCTGCTGATCTTGGCCCCGCCGATGATCGCCGCGTAGGGCCGCTCCGGGTTCACCACCGCCCGGCTCAGGTAGTCGATCTCCTTCTCCATCAGGAAGCCGGCCACCGCCGGTAGGTAGGCAGCGACCCCCGCCGTCGAGGCGTGGGCCCGGTGCGCCGCCCCGAAGGCGTCGTTCACGTACAC
>JACPQO010000084.1 GCA_016190405.1 Chloroflexota bacterium
ATCCAGGTGTACGCGCCGGCGCCGCTGACCCTTGACACGAAGGCCGTAGAAATGACGGACAGCGGCGACGACGTGGTGAACACCGGCGCCATCACCAAGGGCAGCGCCGATAACCCGCAGCGGGCCGTGCCCTACAGCCCGAAGAAAACGGCCCGATCGCCAGGCGAGCAACTTCGAGCAGGCGTCAATCCCCCCACCGGGCCGCCCGCGCCGGCCGACCCCTCCCTCAACGACGTCGCGGGCGGCCCGGTTTGACCTGTCGGGAAGAAAGGAGAGTCAATATGGCGAAGGACCCGGTCTGCGGGATGAACGTGGACGAGGCGAAGGCCGCCGCCACTTCCATCTATAACGGCAGGACCTACTACTTCTGCGCCACCGGCTGCAAGAAGGAGTTCGATCAGAGCCCCGAGAAGTACGCGGGGAGCAGCTAGCGCCCATGCTGTCGCGACGAACACAGCTCCTGGCCGGCCTGGCCCTGGGCGCCCTGGGCGGCGTCATGATCGCCCGCCGCCTGTCGGCGCCGGCGGCCATGCCATACCTGCACGCCTGGCAGCGCGGGTTCGCGGCCAGGCGGGGCGCCGCCGAGGCGGCATCGCTGGCCGCCCCCGCCCAGGCCAGATATGACGAGCTGATGGCGAGCGCCCCCTACTACCCGCAGCGCGCCCTGCGCTACCACCTGAAGCGGGCCATCCTGCCGGGCCTGGCGCTGTACCAGACGTTGCGCGAGCACGGGTACGACGGCGAGGCGGCCCTGGCCGAGGTGCAATCCGTAGTCGGCGGCGCCGCCCTGCCGCTGCGCCGGCTGGTGCCGCTCCTGGGCTGGCTTCCCAATTCCTTCGCCGCGTTTCGGGTCATCAACCGCTGGGTGCTGCGCCTGGGCTTCCCGGCCCAGGGGTGGGAGATGGTCCCGGTGGAGGATAGCGACCGCTGTCTTGCCTTCGACATGCGCCGCTGCTTCTACCTGGACACGCTCACCGCCCAGGGGGCGCCGGAGCTGACGCCGGTATATTGTCAGGGGGACGACATCCTGTTCGAGGCGCTGCCGCCGTCCATCACCTGGGAGCGCACGATGACGATGGGGCGCGGCGGCGACCGCTGCGATTTCCGCTGGTGCAGGAGGGACGATGGCGAACCTTAAGGGTGCGACCGTGCGACGGTGGCTGCTGCCGGCAGCGGGCCTGCTGGCGCTGGCGACCCTGCTGGCAGCGGCCTGCGGCGGCGGGACGACGGACTCCGGCCAGGCACCGGCCCCTACTACCTTCGACATCTCCCTGGCCGACAGCCCCTCGGGCGGCGGCTCCGCGGCAGAGTTCCAGCCGAAGGAGTTTACGGTTGAGGCGGGACAGAGGGTGACCTTCAACATCACCAACGCGGGGCAGGCGGTCCATACTATGCGCATCGCCGGGGGCGACAATGAGTACGGGACCGGCGATGACGGCGTGGCCGAGCCCTACACGGTCTACGCCAGCCAGAGGGCGGTACTGACGTGGACCGCCCCCAAAGAGCCCGGTACGTACAACTTCCGCTGCGACTTTCACCTCGAGTCGGTGGGTACAGTGGTCGTGAAGTAGCCGGCATATGGGAGGGCACGCTGAGCGGAAAGAGGCGCGGAACGCCGGGAGCCCCCGGGCGCTGCCTGGCATGGCGTTGACCCCTCCGGCCTGGCGATGGGCGCTCCTGACGGCTGTCGTGGCAACGGCGCTGGCGGTGCTTGCCGCGGCCTGCGGCGGAGCCGGCGCCCCTGTCAGCGGCCCCAAGCTCGTCCTGGACGGCGACTCCTTCGAGATGGGGGACATCAAGGTGGACCAGATAATGCAGCGTTCCGTGGAGTTCCGCAACGGGGGCAGCGAACCGCTTGAGGTGTCCATCGTCAAGGTGCGGCCGGCGCCGGGCGCCGCCTGCGGCTGCGGCGTCGAGGGGTATCAGGTCAGGCCCTCAACGGTGGCCCCGGGGGCCAGCGGAGAGCTGGTCTTCACGCTGAAAGTGCCCAAGGGTATGGAGAGCATGCAGGACAAGATGCTGGCGGAGCTGGCGTCCAATGATCCATCCAATCCTACGAAGGTGATCACCCTCATCTTCAACATGTCGCCGTAGGTGGTCCGGGAAAGGGGGTTCTATGGTCAAGAGGAAACGCAAGTCGGGAGAGCCCTGGTGGCGAAAGCGGAAGGTGGTGCGCCGCCTGGCGCTCCTGGCCGGCGCGCTAGTGGCAGCGGCCGGACTCACCGCCTGGGCGTTGGTGCCGCGCGGCGGCGGTGGCGGCGACACCCAATACCTGCGAGAGCCGGCGCCGCCCTTCACCCTGCCCACCATCGCCGGGGACGAGGTCTCGCTGGCCGACCATCTGGGACAGCACAATCTCTTGCTCTTCTTCAACGAGGGCATCGGCTGTGGGCCCTGCTTCGACCAGGTCGTCGATCTGGAGGCAGACTGGGAGCGGTTCAAAGCCTTGGACCTGGAGCTGGTGAGCATCATGGTCGACCCCCTCCCGGAACTGAAGTCATGGGCCGCGGACTACGGCATCACCACCGTTGTGGCCTCCGACGAGTCAAAGAGCGTGCCCAACGCCTACGATGCCATGGAGGCCAGCATGCACCCCGGGGCCAAGCCGGGACACACCTTCGTCCTGGTGAACAAGGAAGGACAGATCATCTGGCGCAGGGACTGGATCGGCCACGGCCAGGCCATGTACTACGAGGTGGACGAGATTTACAAGGACGTTGCCGACTGGCTAGAGCGCGCCGGCTAGCCCTAGTACCAGTCGTTGCAATAGGGGGGATAGGTCACGGCGAAGGCGGCAGCCATCTCCTCGATGGCTTCGTCCCGGCTGACGGTGAGCAGACCGACGCCGGCGGCGACATCGGGCCGCAGGTGGCCGGTGAAGATGGGCGCCAGGGCGTTGGCCGTCAGCTCGACGTCGGGAGCGGCGTCCGTCCGCTCGGCGCGCATGCGCCCCTCCAGCGCCTCGACGCGCCAGGCGCCTTCGTTCCAGGGGGCAGTCCCGTCGGCGATGCGCATGGTGAAATCGATGGAGCCATCGCCGCAGTAGGGCCGCATGGCGATGGCCCGCTCCACATCGACGATGCGGAGCATGGCGCCCTGGCCGCGACTGATCTGGACCTTCCAGGGGTCCTGCACCAGGTCGGGGAACGGGTCGTCCGGAGCGACCTCGACCACCACCAGCGAGGCCAGGTCGTGGGTAAGGAGGTGCCGCCAGAGGCCGAGATAGGCGTCCCCGTTCAACGCCACGAAGTCCCGCACATTGATCAGGTGCCCGGGAAATGTTCCCTCTCTTGGCAGGAGCTGGTGAAGGTACACGATGTAGCCCCCGTCCTGGCCGCTGGGGTCGACCCAGACGAGCGCCTCGCTGTCCGTGCGCTCGCCCGAATCCTCGTAGTGGCGCAGCACCGCCTCGCGCCACCACGGCTCCACGCGGTGGAGCGGTCCGTTGCGGGGGCCGGCCCACTCGCGGAAGATGCGGTCCAGGCGCTGCCAGTCGTCCGGGATCACGGACTCCAGCCGTCCCGGCGCGCCCTGGAAGCGCAGGGCGATGTCCTTGGGCCGGAACTCGTAGCGCTTCCGGCCTTCGGCCCGCTCCCAGCCGTAGCGGGTGTACAGGGAGTCGTGCGGGGTGTGCAGCCCGGACATCGCCTGGCCCTGGTCGCGCATCCGCTCCAGGGACAGGCGCAGGAGGCGGCCCACGTGGCCCTGGCGGCGGTATTCGGCCAGGCAGGCCACGGGCCCCACACGGCCGAAGGGGATGGAGCCGCCGTTGATGCGGCGCGCCCCGGGGATCGTGCGGGCATCGGCAACCAGGCGGCCGTCCACGAAGGCGGCCACCGTCCATTCCGGCGGAAAGAAGCGGCGCGTCATCTCCACCCGCTCGGGGGTGGGTTTGCCGTAGAAGGCCACGGCCTCCAGGTGGGCGGCCTGCTCGATGTCTTCGGACTGGAGGGGACGGTAGTCGACGTTCATGGCGTTAGGAAAGGCAGCCGAACGAAGTAGATTGTCTCGCGAAGCGGGCGCGTGTGTCAAAGGACAAGTGGAGCACATCGTTCCGTCATCGCTCCGCCCATGTGTCGACTGGGCTCAACATGAGCGGGAAGGACCGCTGCACCGACAGGCGCAAGGATGGTTTGAGGCTCATCCCAGTCATGTCCCGCCAGGCTAACGTCTCCTGTGTGTAGAATGGCCGTGAGATGAGACGCATCGCCGCCATAGCCGCCGCCAAGGGCGCCGCCGCCCTCAGCCGCGGGCTGCGGCTCGGCGGCGGCACGGCCCTGCCCGGCCTGGTGGCCGAGCGGATCGACCCGGCCATCGTGCCGGAGATGGCGGGCCGGCTGGGGCAGGGCAGCGTGCTGGTCACCGGCACCAACGGCAAGACGACTACGGCGCGGCTGCTGCGCAACATGCTGGAGGCGGCCGGATTGAGGCCGGTGGCCAACCGGGCCGGCTCCAACCTGATGCGGGGCATCGCCGCCGCCCTGGTGGAGTCGGCGCGGGTGACGGGGGAGTTCACCGGCGCCAGGCGCCGCCTGGGCGTGTTCGAGGTGGACGAGGCGACGTTGCCGGAAGCGGCGGCAGCGCTCCAGCCCCGGGCGGTCGCCTTCACCAACCTGTTCCGCGACCAGCTCGACCGCTACGGCGAGGTGGAGCACGTGGCCGCCCTCTGGCGAGAGGCCGTGCAAGCGCTGCCGGAGCGAGCGGCCCTGGTGCTCAACGCGGACGACCCGTCCATCGCCTCCCTGGCCCAGGCAGCGAAGGGACCCGTGATCTTCTACGGGCTGGAGGATACCGCCTGGAGCGTGGAAGGACTGGAACACGCCGCCGACGCCCGCTGGTGCTCCGGGTGCGGCTCGGAGCTCTCCTACGCGGCGGTGTTCTACGGCCACCTAGGGCACTGGCGCTGCTCCGGCTGCGGGCTGGCCCGGCCCGCGCCGGCGGTGACCTGTCCGCGGCTAGAGGACGACCGGCAAGGGCTGCGCCTGACGATCGCCCTGCCCGGCGGCGAGGTGAGCGGCCGGCTGCCGCTCATGGGGCTGTACAACGC
>JACPQO010000087.1 GCA_016190405.1 Chloroflexota bacterium
CGTCCAGGAGAAGGCGGACGCCCTGGCGCACGATGGCGTGGTCTTCGACGATCAGCACGCGGATCCGGTGCTTCACGGCCGGCGAACCTCTGTCAGGGGAATATCGAGTACAACCCTGGTCCCGCAGCCGGGGCCGGAGCGGACGTCCAGGGTGCCGCCAAGGAGGGAAGCTCGCTCCTTCATGCCGAGGAGGCCGAGAGCAGTTTTCCCGTCGGTCGCCTGAGATGTCGTAGAGGGATCAAAGCCGATTCCATCGTCCTCAACCGTCGCCTGGAAACGCACGGAGTCAGCCTTCACGCAGATGTGTACCGTCCTCGCCTGCGAGTGGCGGGCGCAGTTGCTGATCGCCTCCTGAAGCACTCGGAAGACCGTCACTTTCAGATGGGCGGGCAGATCTTCGTCCAGACCATCTGCCGCAATGGACACTGTGACGCCCCGTTCCTCCAGGCGAGTTTCGGCTACCATGCGGACGGCGGGGATCAGGCCCAGGTCATCCAGGACCGGCGGACGCAGATCCAGTATGAGCCGGCGGGTGTCCGCCAGCGCACGGGAAGCAAACGCCTTCACGCTGTCAACGAGCCCGGCGGTGGCAGCTGGCATCTCCGGCACCGCCTGTTCCAGCCGCCCGAGGCCCATGATGAGGGCCGTGAGGCCCTGTGCCATCTCGTCGTGCAGCTCCCTGGCTATCCGTTGCCTCTCTTCCTCCTGCGCGGAAATTACCTTCTTAAGCAGCTCTGATCGAGCGTGCTCCTTCTGCTTCAGCTCCTCCCAGAGCCGCGCGTTTTCCACGGCGACGCCGACCTGGTGACCAATGGCCAGGAGGAGTTGCACGTCGCGCTCGTCGAACGGGCGGCGGTCGCGGCGAGCCACGTTCATGACTCCCACGATCTGCTCCTTGGCTTTCAGCGGAATGCTCGCGAAGGAGTGGAGTCCTGACTGGCGGACGACCTCGCGCGTAACCCTTTCGTCCACCGCGATGTCCTCCACGACGATGGGTTCGCCGCTGGCCGCCACTCGGCCGGCGATGCCCTCGCCGGGCTTGAGTCCGGACACGCCTTTTACGAATTCCTCGGACAGCCCGCGTTGCGCCCTGTAGCTGAGACCAGTCATCCGGCCGTCCCACAGGAGGATGCCGCCGGCGTCTGCCGCCATGAGCGTGAGGACGTTCAGCAGGGCCGCGTCCATCACCGCGGTCAGGTCCAGCGATTGACTGACGCTGGCGGCCACGGCGTTAAGCGTGGAAAGCTCCTGGCTGCGGCGCAGGACCTCACGATTGAACTCTTCGATCTCCCGTCGCGACCGCGACAGGTCCTCCGTCATGGTGTTGAAGGCGCCCGCCAGCCGGCCCACCTCATCGCCGCTGGTTGCCGACACCCGCTGGCTCAGGTCGCCGCGGCCCACGGCGCGGGCCGCGGTCGCGAGCCTGGCGAGGGGCCTGGTGAGGAATACCGCCAGCAACGAGGAGGCCACGAGCGCCATGAGCGTTATTCCGCCGGTGAGGCCCAGTAGCTGGATGGTGAAGCTGTTCACCCGGTCCGTCAGCCGGTTCTCCGAGAGGCCTACCCGCACCTGTCCTAACCGCCCGCCTAGGATGGGGTAGGCTATGTCCTGGATGGGCCCCTCGTCGCTGGGCAGCCGCCTGACGGACGGCGTCCCGCCCGGGTTCAGGCTGTTGGCGGTCAGGAGGCCAGCGGGCAAGCTGGCTGGGAAGGTCTTGGCCCGTACCTCCCCCGCGCCGTCTGTGACGAAGACGTAGCGGACATCACCGTCGTTGATGACGGCGCCGTTGATCATCTCGTACAGCGAGAACACATCATTGGTTATAAGAGCCTCTTCACTGCGCGACGAGATGCCGCTGGCTGCCGTGGTACCACGCTGGACGAGCTCGCCCCGGAGCTCGTTGCCAAGCGTCAGGCGGGCGTGCAGCGTCCCGGCCAGGCCCATGGTCAGGATGAGCGCGACGATAGCTGCGGTGATCTTGGCCCGAAGGCTCACGGCGCCTCCTTATCGGTTGAGCCCGGCTGAGGCCACCGTGGCCCGCATCTCCCGAACGGAGTTGTAGATCGTGTCATCCGGCACGGTGAAGCGGTCGATGAAGAGGGCGCTGAGAATCTCGCGACCAGCGCCGTCGCCGTCCATCCCCAGCAGGACGTCCTGTAGTCGCTGCTTCAGCGCGGGGTCCAGCCCCGGCCTGACGACTGCCGGATTGATGCCGTAGGGCCCCCACTTCTCGATAACCTTGGTCTTGCTCGTATAGTCCGACCCGGTCTTCACCCAGTAGTCATAGACCAGGCTGTCCACGGCCGCTGCATCGACCAGGTTCTCTGCCACCGCCTTGATCGAGTTGTCGTGGGCGTACGTGAAGATGGAGCGGCCGAAGAAGGACTCAGGTGTCTCTCCCAGGAGCGCCAACTGATAGACCGGGGCCAAGCGTCCAGAGTTGGAGAGGGGATCGGAAAAGGCGAAGGTGCGCCCGCGCAGATCGGCCAAAGAGCCGAAGGGGGCGTCCGCCCGGACCACAAGGTAGGAGTAGTAGGTGGGCTCCCCATTGACTTCAGGTGCCGCGAGAAGCTCCATGCCGAAGTCGTCCCTTCCCTGGAGATAGGGGTTCGTGCAGACGAAGGCAAAGGTGACGTCGCCCGTCCGCACCATATCGTTGAACTCTGCGTACGTCTTGCCCTGCACCAGCTCCACTGGGAGTCCCAGCTTGCCACCGACGTACTCTAGGAGGTCACGGTAGCGGCTGTTGAAGGTCTCGCGCGGCGAGATGACGGGCGCCACCGCCATGCGAATGGTCGTCTCCGTGCGGGTGGATGACACGGGGGAACTGCTGCTTGCTGGGGTGGGTCCCTTGAACCTGATCTCTCCCCCTTGGTAGCCGGGGCCGCATGCCCCTGCTATAGACACGATCAGCACTACCGCTGAGAAGCCTGCCAGGTGCACGCTTCCCCGGCCCCTCTGAGCAGAGCGCTTCGCCGCCCCTTTTATCGATGCCAACAACCTGCTGGGCATGATGACACCCCGAAGCTATGTTCCCTCTTGGGCCGTCCTGTGTCTACAAGGCCAGGACCCTTGATTCGCTCCTTGTGCGAGTGGGCGTTACTGGGGCCGTCGCCCCACCAAGTCAGTTCGGCATTAGAATACATCCCAGACCGCCGCATCGCTCTAGCAGCAGTCATGCCCTGACTCTGGATGACCTGATCAGTCACGATGCTTCAGTTCGAGGTGGAAGGCGAGCGTCTGCGAACCGGCCAGTAAGCGATTCGTAGGACGTACATGCTGATGTTCGTGCAGTGGCAAGTGGTGACCGCTGGGCTCGATCGATAGAGCTCGAGGGAGCATTCGCGGCTCTAGAAGCTACGTCCGTCTCCTCAAGCACACTAAGTGCCGCAGCGTCCGCCTCATACGCCCGTTGAGAAACGTCCAGCCCCGTTGACACACGTCCAGCCGTGGATTAGACTCAGACATCTAGCGCGGGCCGATTTCCACCTCAAATTCCCTCTTGAAAGCCGACCTTCGTTAGTACGGATTTTGTCTCCTTAGAGGACCTGGATCGGAGACGTTCGATGGCGATGGTCTCAGCAGTGCTCTCTCTCGTGCTGTCCGCATCTATTCGACCAGGGAGTCACCTGCCTGCCGTCGCGACGCAGAAGCGCGCCGCCCCCGCGCTGGTCGCCGTTCTGGCACTGGCAGCTCTGGTGGCGCTCACGGCCTGCGGCGGTGGAGGCGGCGGAGAAGAGGAGCCGGCGGCCACCACGCCCGCTGGCCAGACTCCCACTGAAGCGCCCGCAGTCGAACGACCAACGCCTACGCCTGAGGGGCGCACGCCAACAGCGGCGGCGTCCGCCGCGGCCAGGATCAATTGGTGTGACCTCGTGACGCCGGAAGAGGCCGACGAGGCGCTGGGCGAGTTCGTCACCGGGATCCTGGACCTGGCCAACCGCTACTGTGAGTTCGAGACGGACTCCGAGGTCTTCCTGCGCATCGAGCCCGGGTCGCCGGAAGATCTCGAGTCCGGAGCCGAGATCGAGGGCGTGCGCGGCGAGACGGTATCGGGGGTGGGCGAAGAAGCCGCCTGGTTCGATGGAGAGCCGGCCGTCCTCAGCGTGCGCCAGGGTGATGTCTACCTCCGCATCGTGCTGAACATGCCGGATGCGACCAGGGCGGAGCGGCTGGAGATAGCGAAGGGCCTGGCCGCGACAGCCGCTGAGCGACTCCCGTGAGAACAGTTGCGCCATGGGCCATCGCGGCGGTGGCCGGGCTGGTCCTCCTCTCGGCCTGCGGAGGCGGTGGTGGCGAGGGGACGCCAGCGCCCGCCCGGCAAACGCCGCCGCCGGAGGTGACCGCCGAAGTCACCCCCGAGGTTGAGGAAGAAGAGGCGCCGGACCTATCCGACGTCAGCTTTGTCGACAATCTCCTGGCCAAGGAAGAGGCGGGCGAGTGGACGCGGGGCGAGGGGCTGGTGGCGACACTCAAGCTCTTCGCCGGCGAACTGGATGCGGCGGGCGTCCTGCGGCATCCAGAGCTGCTCAACCGGGAGGGCACCGGCATCCTCGAGATGGCGTACGAGTACCTGGAGGACGGGCCGGACGCCGACGCCCGCTCGGAGGTCGGGCGTCTGCTGGATCTGCTGGTGTTGTCCAACAGCCGGCTGGAGGCGATGGCGGGGATATCGCCGCCTGCGGCCGCCGCGGCGGGCGTTCTGGCGCCGGGCCCCCCGCGCGGGCCGGTAGAGGACTGCGCCGCGTTCTTCTCCGGCTACCAGCTGCCGCCCGGGCTGGGGCAATGCGTGGAGGTCGGCATCTCCTCCTACCTCGAAGACTTCTACACCGGCAAGTTCCGGTTCTTCTTCCCGGCGCCGGGGCTGCCCAAGGCGGGCTGGACCGACAAGCACCTGCAACTGGCCATCTCCGCCATGGAGCACACCGTGCCCATTTTCGACAAGCTGGGGAAGCTGCCGCCCGTGAACGTCATCTTCGCCATGAAGAACAACCCCAAGGCATGGGCCGTCGCCGCGCCCACTCCGGAGCCCGTCGGCACTCCCTCCGGTACGCGTGAGCCGTGCGGCATCGCCCTCTTCCCCGCCATGCAGCAGGCTGCGGACGGCGACTTCAAGCAGACGCTCGCTCACGAGCTGGCCCACTGCCTGCAAGGGCAGACCTTCCCGGGGCAGATGGAGGTCGACTATGAGGTCAAGAAGTGGTGGGAAGAAGGTCTCGCCGACTACTTGTCCAACGTCGCCTACCCGGACGTCAACCAGGAGTGGGGACCGCCTCCCGAGCGGCGGGCGATCCTGAACGCGATATCGTCGTTCGAGCTGTCGACCACCCTGTTCGACCGCGCGTACACGAATTGGATCTTCTTCCAGTACCTGTATCACGAGATAGGGAACGAGGGCATCTTCAAGCTGATCAAGACCCTGCCCGATTCCGGCGGCCGGGCGGACCAGGAGGCGGCCCTGGCGGACTACCCCAACATCGACCGCATGTACCACGAGTTCGCGAAAGCGCTGACTGACGGCAGGGTCCAGGACGCCAGCGGCGAGCTGATCCCATACCCTATCAACGAGGCGAACCAGCCCACCGTCCTCATCGCCGGGCAACGCCTGATACTGTGGGACTCCACGCCGTTCGGCGTCTTCCGGGCGCGCATCGCCGTGGCGCCCGGCAAGCAGGCGGACCTTCACTACGAATGGGAAGGATCAGCCCTCGACTCCGCCCGCGTGGTGCCGGACGTGGAATGGACGGATCTTCCCGATGAGCTGCCCGACCCAGACTGCCGCGAGGAAGCGATCCTCCTGGTGACGACGACGAAGCCGGGCGACGCGTTCGAGCTGGACATCAGCCCGGTGGTGGACTTGCCGGGCGGAGGCCCTGTCGGCGCCGCCGGCCTCGTGGGTGAGTGGGTCGTCGACAACGACAGTATCCAGGCCGACATCAGACGGTGGTTCCCGGAAACGAGGATAGACTCCATTTCGGGCGCCATCCGCGTTACCTTCCGGGACGACCGCGAGGTGGAGGTGATATACGAGAATTTCAGTGTGAAAGGCCATAGCGAGGGCGATTCCAGGCTGGCGCTCATCCTGGGCGAACCGGAGCTCTACACAGAAACGACTATCACCACCAACGCCCGAGGAACAACGCCCTACAAGGCCAGTAGCCTGCCGGTGGGCGATCTTATCCAGTTTGGGAGCCTGTTTGAGGCGGACTACTTGGAAGGCACCGAAACAGTCGAGTACCACCAGGCGCGCTACGAGCTGGGGTTCGGGGGAGATCCAGACGCGATCCCTGTTGACGAGATCAGGGAAACAACAGAAGAAGAGCCGACAGGCACAGACCTCATCAGCGCAGTTAGGGACTATCAGGTGCTATGCCAGGGCGCCATTTTGCTGTTGGACGAAGTAGTCCTGCATCGAGTAACTGATTGAGGCGGCAAGGTAGAGGTGGCCTACGAGGGGTTCTCGGTGTCCGGCAGCTTCCTGGCTGGGTCGAGCGGCGAGGTGATCGCCACCTGGCGACGCGTCCGCTGAACCGAGGTGAGCGGTGCGCCTTCGCATGGTAGACTGGCACCAATGCAAGAAGAAGGCATGGGCGTCGTGACCGCTGGCTACGACGCCGTCTTTGGCGCCACGTCGCGCAGTCCAACGCTGCGGCGTCTCTGGCGCGAGCTCGCGGCGGGCAGCGACTTTCCGGAGGAGTTCCTGCACATAAGCTTCACCACCCTGCCGCTGCTCCGGCGTATGGCGGACGAGATGGGGCTCCGTCCCGGCGACACGCTCGTCGATATCGGCTGCGGCATGGCCGGCCCGGCGTTGTGGGTGGCGCGGGAAACGGGCGCTAAGCTGATCGGCGTCGACCTCTCCCCTGTCGCTGTGGGGCTGGCGTCGGAGCGGGCGGAGGCGCTTGGCCTGTCCGCCGTGGCGAGCTTCCAGGCCGGCTCGTTCGAGAACACCGGCCTCCAGGACGTTTCGGCGAACGCCGTGATGAGCGAAGACGCCCTCCAGTACGCGCCCGATAAGGGGGCGGCGATGCGGGAGGCGGCCCGCATCCTGCGCCCGGGTGGACGCCTGGTCTTCACTGCCTTCGAGCTTGATCCCGAGCGCGCCGCCGGCCTCCCCGTCCTGGGCGTGGATACGGTCGATGACTATCGGCGTCTGCTCCAGGCGGCCGGCTTCACCATCGAGGTCTACGAGGAGGCGCCCGGCTGGCCGGAGCCGACGCGGACGACGTACCAGGCGCTGCTGGATGCCAGAGACGCGCTGATCGACGAGATGGGGGAGGTCGCTACCACGGCTCTGTTCATGGAGCTAACGATGACGCTGCAAGCGAAGCCGTACCGCCGTCGCGTCCTCGCCGTCGCGACCAGAAGGTAGCGCCCGCCTCACCACCAGATGGTCTCGTCCAGCTCCTCGGCTTCGTCGGCCGGCGGCGGCTGCGTCCACAGGCCTGTGGACAGGTACTTCCAGCCGCCGTCGGCCAGCAGTAGCACGACGTCGGCCCGAGGCAAGCGCTGCGCCACCCGCAGGGCGGCGTGCAGCACGGCGCCGGAGGAGACGCCGGCGAAGATCGCCTCCCGGCGCATCAGCTCGGCGGCGGCGCGGAAGGCCGGGCCGCTGCGAACGAGGATTTTGCCGTCCAGCAGGCCCAGGTCCAGGATGGGCGGGATGAACCCCTCGGCCAGGCTCCTCAGCCCCTGTAGCTGGCTCCCCGGGTGAGGCTCGGCGGCGATGACCTGCGTCTGCCGGTTCGCTTCCTTCAGCCGGCGGCCCACGCCCATCAGCGTGCCGCCGGTGCCCAGGCCGGCCACGAACACGTCGACCCGCGGCAGCTCCTCCAGGATCTCGCGGCCGGTCGTCTCGTAGTGGGCCAGCGCGTTATTCGGGTCGGCGAACTGGTCCAGCAGGAGCCACCCTTCTCGCGTCGCCAGCTCGCGCGCCAGGTCGATGGCCTTTCGCATGCCTTGCCCGGCGGGCACCCGCTCGACCCCTGCCCCGAAGGCCGATAGGGTGCTCATGATCTCGGGGGCCACGTTCTCCGGCATGACGACGCGCACCTGGTAGCCCCGTACCCGGCCCACCATCGCCAGCGAGATGCCCGTGTTGCCGGTCGAGGCGGCCACCAGCGTGTCGCCCGGCCGCAGGTGGCCCGCCCGCTCCGCCGCCAGCACCATCTCCCGCGCGATGCGGTCTTTGACGCTGCCGCTGGGGTTCTGCCCCTCCAGCTTGGCGAACAGACGTATCCCGGGCTGGGGGCTGCAGTGGCGTAGCTCGACCAGGGGCGTTCGCCCGATCGTCTCCAGGCTATCGACGTATAGCAATGCGGCTATTCGCGGCGGTGTTCGAGGAGCTCGTGGCAGCCGCCGTCCCTCACGTCGTACACCCGTGTTGCTACCCGCTCCAGGATGCCGGGGTCGTGGGCTGCGCACAGTATCGTACCGTCGTACTTCTCCAGCACCTCGATCAGCTTTCGGCGTGTAGAGCGGTCCAGGTGGTTCGTCGGCTCGTCCAGCAACAGTACGTTCGTGGGCTGGATGACCAGCTTGGCCAGGGCCACACGGCTGCGCTCGCCCCCCGAGAGCAGGCGGATGGTCTTGAAGACGTCGTCGCCGCGGAACAGGAACTGGCCCAGCACCGACCGCAGCCTGACATCGGGCTCGCCGCCGGCCACGGAGCGTACCTCCTCCAGCGCCGTGCGCTCGCTGTCCAGCGCCTCGTCCTGGTGCTGGTCGTAGTATCCCAGCCGCGCGCGTTCCGCCCATTGCACGCTGCCTTCGGTGGGCTGGAGCAGAGCGGCGGCGATGCGCAGCAGCGTGGTCTTGCCGCTGCCGTTGGGGCCGATGAAGACGACCTTCTGGCCCCGCTGCACGTGCAGGTCAACGTCCACCAGGACCACGTTGTCCCCGTAGGCGTGGCTGACACCGGTCATGATCAGAACGGCGCTCTCCGTGCGGCCATGGGCCGATAGCTGAAAGTGGACCTCCGCCTCCGCGCGCGGCCGCTCGACGGGCTCGATCCTGGCCAGCGCCTTTTCGCGGCTCTTCACCAGCGAGGCCTTGGACGCCTTGGCGCGAAACCGCTCGATGAACCGCCTCTGCCTGGCCAGCTCGCGCTCCTGCCGCGCCGCCGCTCTGTCCTGCTGCTGCAGCCGGGCGGCCTTCTGCCTTTGGTACTCCGTGTAGTTTCCGGCGTAGCTCTCGATGGCGCCTTCCCGCAGCTCCAGGGTGCGGGTCGTCACCCGGTCCAGGAACTCGCCGTCGTGGGTCACGATCAGGACCGTCCCCCGGTAGCCGCATAGCTCCTCGGCCAGCCACTCGCGGGCGGCGGCGTCCAGGTGGTTCGTGGGCTCGTCCAGCAGCAGGTGATCGGGGCGTCGCACCAGCACCTTGGCCAGGGCGATGCGCATCTGCCAGCCGCCGCTAAAGTCGCCGCACGGCCGCTGCCGGTCGTCCCCAGCGAAGCCCAGACCGTCCAGCACGCGCCCGATGCGCCTGTCGATGCGGTAGCCGTCCAGCCGCTCGAAGGCGTCGAACAGCTCGCCCTGCTCCCCCACCAGGCGATCGAGATCTCCTTCCCTCTTCTCGATGAGTGCGGAGATCTCGGACAGGCGGGCCTCGATGGCGCGGGCCTCCGGGAAGGCGGTCCACAGCTCCTCCAGGAGGGAGCGCGCGGGATCCAGGCCCGCTTCCTGCCGCAGATAGCCGATGCTACCGCCGCGACGACCGGCCTCGCCGCCATCGGGCGCCTCTTCAGCGGCCAGCAGGCGCAGGACCGTCGTCTTGCCGGCCCCGTTGGAGCCCACCAGCCCTACCCGCTCGCCGTCACCGATGGTGAAGCTCGCGTCCTGGAGGAGGTCGAGGCCGCCGAAGGACTTGGAGACGTTCGCAGCGTAGAGCATCTGGGTGGCAACATCAGTATACCGCGCAGCCGTGGCCGGCCTATCCCGCGACGCCCGCCCGCACGAACCCGCGCTCTCGCAGGAAACGGAGCAGCGCTTCGGCCAGCTCATCCGGGGAGCCGCGGACCACCTTGGACGACTGCGCAGACTCCCCAGCCGGAGGCGCAGCGCCGCCCATAAGCTGCTGCAGCCGCTCCTCAGCGGAGAGGCCTTCAACCGCGGCTACGATACCCTTCGCCACCGGCTTTGGCGGCCCCACCTTCAGCACCTGGATCGCGGAGCCGGCCGCGCCCACGTCCGCCTCCGCCAGCCCCAGGTCGCCGACGCCCCAGACGCTGACCGGCCGCGTGCCGGCCCGTAGCCACTCCCGCAGCCGAGGGTAGCGGGGGCGGTTGATACCCGGTTCTACCGCCAGCACGGCCGGCGCCCGGCAGCTCAACACCGCCTGCCGAGCCCACTCCAGCCGCCGTCGCGCCGTCAGCCGCCCGCCGGGTCGCACCTCAAGGCCGACCACATCGCTGACGGCGGCCGCCTCCAGCAGCTCGCCGAGCTGCAGTGGGAGCTGCCCGCTGAAGCCGTCGGCGCCGCGGTCGCCGCACAGGACCAGATCGGCCCCCAGGCGGCGGACAGCGGCGGCTAGTACCCGCGCCGTGGCCAGGCTGTCCGAACCGACGAACGCCTCGTCCGATAACAGCACGGCGTCGTCGACTCCCACGGCCAGCGCCTGGCGCAGCGCCGCCTCTCCTTCGGGCGGGCCCGCGTGCAGGGCGACAACCCGCGCCCCCGAAAGGCGATCCTTCAGGGCCAGCGCCTCTTCCAGCGCGTGGAGGTCGGCGGCGCTCAGCACCCGAGGCGCGGCGGCGATATCGCAGGGGTTGCGGGCGTCGAAGGCGGCCTCCGGGTCCAGGCTGCGGCTCAAGCACACCGCCAGGCAGCGCACACCGCCGAACGGCCCGTCCTGGCGGGGGGCCGCCTCCCCAGCGGCGCTGCGCGGCTCCGCGAGGTCCGGCCCGGTCGCCTCCCGCAGGCGGGCCAGCAGGGGCGGCAGCACCTCATGCAGGTCGCCCACCAGCGCCAGGTCGGCCATGGCGACCAGCGGACAGTACGGGTCCGGGTTGATCGCCACCACCGATTGGGAATCGCGCATCCCCACGGCGTGCTGGCTGGCCCCCGATATGCCGCAGGCGATGTACAGGCGGGGCGCCACCTGCTTGCCGCTGGACCCCACCTGCCGCGAGGCGGCCGCCCAGCCGGAGTCCACCGCCGGACGGGAAGCGGCGACGGCCCCTCCCAGCAGGCCGGCCAGCTCCTCCAGAAGGCGGAACCCCGCGGGCCCTCCGGCGCCGCGTCCTCCGGCCACCACCACCTCCGCCTGCCGTATGTCCAGCGAGGACGGCGGCAGCCGCTCGATGCGCTCGACGGTAATGCGCGGGTGGAACCCGTCCAGCTCCAGCCGCAGCGGCAAGACCTGTGGCTCACCCTCCCCTATCGCAACGCCATGCGGCAGCGACTCGGGCAGGAGGGTGGCCATCTGCGGCCGGCGCGACGGGCAGGCCACGGTGCAGGAGGCGCGGCCCCCGTAGGCGGGACGCAGCATAGTCAGCACGCCGTCGCTGTTCGCGTCCAGGCGCAGGCAGCCGGAGGCCAGCCCTGCGCCCAGGCGGGCCGCCAGCCGGGGGGCCACGTCGCTCCCGAAGGGCGTGGCCGACAGCAGGAGAATGGACGGCCGCCCCGCCTCGACCGCCTGCGCCAGGGCCGCGACCGCCGCCTCCGCGCTCTGCCCGGCCAGCGCCGGGTGTTCTCCCACATAGACGATGTCCACCGCGATGGAGCCCGCGAGGTGCGCCGCCCTATCGCCCAGGAGCACGGCTGCCGTGCCCGACCCCATCGCCTGGGCGATGCGCCGGGCCTCCGCCGCCAGGCCGGCAGTGTCCGGCGTCAGGTCCCCTTCCTGCTGCTCGGCCACGAACCAGACCGCGGCCCCATGGTTAGTCATGGCGTCCTTAGCATTCGTCCCGTGCCAAGGGCGCGTCAATCAGGTACTGTCCTCAATCGCCTGTGGGAGTTTGCCCCACATCGGGGCGGGGCGGCGCGCCGCCCGCCCGCGTCGGGCAAAGCCCTACGGAATGTTACTAGTCTTGCCTGACAGACTCGTGGTAAGCTGTCACCCTAGACTCTTACGTGAACGGCAGAGTCCGGCAAGCTAGATAGGGCGGCCATCGCATGAGCGACCAGTTCCGGTTCCTGTTCACGCCCCTGCGCATCGGGACGACGACGGTCCCCAACCGTATCCTCCAGACCTCGCACGCCAAGATGTTCGAGGACTTCGTGCGCGCGGAAGGGCCCGAGGGCTCCTACGCCCTCCCCAGCGAACGCAGCGCCCTCTACCACGCGGAGCGGGCCAAGGGCGGCGCCGGCCTCATCACCATGGAATATCACATGGTCCACCCCACCTCTACCGGCGGTATCCCCTACCTGGCCCACGCCTATCGCAAGGAGATCGTGCCTCGCTACCGCATGGTCGCCGACATGGTGCACGGCCAGGGCACCGGCACCAAGATCTTCGGCCAGATCTGCCACGTAGGCATGCACACCGCCGGCGACCAGATCGATGTCCTGCACGAGGTGTGGGCCCCCTCCGCCATCCCTGGCCTCAGCCGCAGCGGTATCCCCAAGGTCATGGAGAAGGCGGACATCCGCGAGGTGGTCCAGGGCTACGCCCGCTCCGCCGAGAACGTCCGCGACGGTGGCCTCGACGGCGTTGAGATCCACGCCGCCCACAGCTATCTCCTGGGCCAGTTCCTGTCCCTCATCAGCAACAAGCGCAGCGACGAGTACGGCGGCAGCCTGGAGAACCGCTGCCGGCTGGCCGTCGAGGTCATCGAGGCCGTGCGGGCGGCGGTCGGCCCGGACTACCCGCTGGGCATCCGCATCAGCGCCGACGAGTTCGCCCCCGGCGGCCTCGCCATTCAGGAAAGCGCTGAGATCGCCAAGGCCTTCGCCGCCACCGGCAAGCTGGACTGGATCAACGTCAGCGCCGGCGCCTACTGGAGCCTGGCCCCCATCATCGTCGCTCCCATGGCCTTCCCGCCCGGCTTCATCGTCAACCTGGCCGCCGCCATCAAGCAGGCTGTGGACCTGCCCGTCTTCTGCGTGGGCCGTATCACCGACCCGCTGCACGCCGAGAAGGTCCTGGCCGACAACCAGGCCGACATGGTGGGGATGACCCGCGCCCTCCTCTCTGACCCGGAGCTCCCCCTCAAGGCCCGCGAGGGCCGCCTGGACGACATCCGGCACTGCACCGGCTGCATGTACTGCGTGGGCCGGCTGTACGTGAACCAGCCCATCGCCTGCATCCACAACCCGGCCGCCGGCCGCGAGAGCTGGCTGGGCATCGGCACGCTGAAGCCCGCCGAGCGCCCCAAGCGGGTCAGCGTCGTGGGCGGCGGCCCCGCCGGCCTCAAGGCCGCCGAGATCGCCGCCCGTCGCGGCCACAGCGTCACCCTTTTCGAGCGCTCCTCCGAGCTGGGCGGCCAGGTCCGTCTGGCCGCTCGCGCCCCTACCCGGGCGGACATCGAGGAGGTCGTACGGCACCTCATCGTCCAGTGCGGCAAGCTGGGCGTTGAGCTCAAGACCGGGGTGGAAGTCCGCGCCGGCGATCTCCTGGGCGACGCTGCCGACGCCGTCGTCGCGGCCACCGGCTGCCGCCCCAAGCGCACCTTCTTCTCGCCGCTGCGCCTCCAGGAGGTCGCGGTCCCCGGCGCCGACGGCCCCAACGTCCTCACCGCCTGGGATGTCCTGGAAGGCGCCGCCACCGGCGACCGGGTGGTCGTCGTGGATCAGGACGGCCACTGGCGCGCCGCCGGCACCGCCGAGTTCCTGGCCGACCGTGGCAAGCAGGTCACCGTCGTCACCTCCTTCCCTTCCGTGGGCAGCGATCTTACCCCTTTCGACCTCATGCTCCTCATCCCGCGCTTCCTCCAGAAGCGTATCCGGATGCTCAGCAGCCATGAGGTCGTGGCCGTGGACGGCGACACGGTCCACGCCCGCCACCTCTACACCGGCCAGGAGGAACGGCTGGAGGGGATCGACAACGTGGTCTGGGTCACCGGCCGTGAGGCCAACGACGACCTGTATTTCGCCCTCCAGGGCAAAGTGCCGGAGCTCTACCGCGTGGGCGACTGCGTGGCCCCGCGCACCATCGAGTACGCCATCTGGGAGGGGGAGATGGTGGGCAGGAAGCTGTGATTCGCGGGATGTTGCCAGGGCATCCTTCAGCGGCGCCTAGCGCATGTTCGATGATGATGCAACCCCGCCGACTGAAGTCGGCGGCTCCGGCAGAGGAGCCGCGCACTTTAGTGCGCGGGGCACGAACTCGATCTTGCCTCTCATTCGCGCAAGGTATGAGCTCATGACGGGCCACCTCGACTTCAGCCTGGGCCTGTGGGGCATGCAGTCCTTCAAGCACGCCCCCCGCCATCACGCTGACCTCTACCGCGAGATGCTGGACGATGCCCTGTGGGCCGAAGAGCTGGGGTTCAGCCACTTCTGGCTTACCGAGCACCACTTCTGGTACGACGGCTACTGCCCCTCCCTCCTGGTGGCGGCCGGCGCCGTGGCCGCCCGCACCTCCCGCATGCGCGTCGGCACCTCCATGCTGCTGCTGCCCATGCACGACCCCCTGCGCGTCGCCCAGGCCGCCGCCGTCGCCGATATCGTCGCCGGCGGCCGCTTCGACCTGGGTGTGGCCGTGGGCTACCGTCACGTGGAGTTCGACGGCTTCGGCGTCGCCCGCGGCGACCGCGCCGCCCGCATGGAAGAGGCCCTGGACGTGCTCCACCTGGCCTGGACCCAGGACCGCTTCTCCTACCGCGGCCGCTTCTTCCAATACGAGGATGTGTCCCTGAACCCCAGGCCGCTCCAGCGTCCTATCCCCATCTGGATCGGCGGCTGGGCCGAGCCCGTCGTCCGGCGCGCCGCCGGCCGGGGACTCAACGTCATGGGCGCCGGCGGCGACGCCCTACGCCTCTACGAGCAGCTGTGCCAGGAGGCCGGCCGCGACCCGCAGGCTGTCGCCATAACCAGCGGCGGCGACGTCTGGGTGGACGAGGACGAAGAGGGCGCCAAGGCCGAGATGGGCGCCCTCCTCCGCTACCTCTACCACGAGCAGCTCGGTGGCTGGGGGTTCTTCACCAACCCGGTGACCGGGAAGCCCGTCTTCTTCAACCAGCCGCAGATTCTGAACAACATCGTCGAGGCTGCTGTCAGCCAGGCCATGATCGGCCGCCCCGAGACCATCGTCGCCAAGCTGGAGCAGCGGCTGGCGTCCAACCCCCTGGCCAACCACGTCTTCTGCCGCGTCCGCTTCGATAGCGTGCCCCAAGCCCGGCTCCACCGCTGCATGGAGCTCCTGGCCAAAGAGGTCATGCCCCATTTCCAGAAGGCGCCGAGCCCGGCTGGGGAGGTCCGCCCATGAAGTTCGGCTTCTGCCCGCGGCTCCCCGACGATGGCGACGGCACGGCGCGCCTCATCCAGCAGGCGCAGCTCGCCCAGGAGTCGGGCTTCGACTCCGCCTGGCTCAGCGACGACGCCCTATCGCCCGCCTCGGACTCGGCGGCGCTGGTGGCCGCCGCTGCTGTCGCCGCCTGCACCTCCTCCCTGCGCATCGGCGTCCGGCTCCCCCTCGGCCTCTCCCACCCCC
>JACPQO010000088.1 GCA_016190405.1 Chloroflexota bacterium
CCGCCGCCCAGCCCCACCGCCGCCGGGATGCTCTTGCATACGCTGATCCTGGCCCCCTGCTGATGACCTGTCGCTTCGGCCAGGGCGCGGGCAGCGCGCATGGACAGGTCGTCCTCGGGGGGCGCGCGCTCGCTCTGCGTCAGCAGCGTCAGCGTCTCCGCCGCCTCCAGCCTGACCTCGTCGCACAGATCAATGGTCTGCATCACGCTGCGCACCTCGTGGTAGCCGTCGTCGCGGCGGCCCAGGACCTCCAGCGTCCAGTTGACCTTCGCCGGAGCCATGACGCGCATCGCGCTATCGCGCCGCCGGGACTGCCGCGCGTCGATAGGCCCGGTACAACTGGCGCCAGTCCTCCAGGCTGAGGACGGCCGGCCGCAGGGTAGGGTCGATGCCGGCCATCGATAGTATCGCCTCAGCCTCGGTCGAGGCGATTCGCAGGCCAACGGCCAGGGAGTTGCGCAGGCGTTTGCGCGGCGCTGCGAAGCCGGCCTGTGCCAGCCGCAGGAACGCCGCCCGGTCATCGACCTCCACGGCCGTCCCGTCCAGCACGTCCAGCCGCAGGACGGCAGAGCGCACCTTGGGCGGCGGCCGGAACGCCCTGGGCGGCAGCGAAAACAGGACGCGGGCGTCCGCGAAGAGCTGCGTCTCCACGCCCAGGTAGCTCATCCGTCCGGGGCCGGCGGCCATGCTCGCCGCCACCTCCGCCTGGAGGGTGACCAGCAGCCAGCGCGGCTGCACGCGCCCCTGGAGAAAGTGCCTCACGATCGCCGTGCCGATGAAGTACGGAAGATTGCCGACCACCACGTAGGGCAGGCGGCCGCCGCCGCGCGCCAGCAACTCTTCCGGCGGCACGGCCAGCGCGTCCGCCTCCACGATGCAGACCTGCGGCCGGTCCGCGAACCGCTCTCGCAGGGCAGCTGCCAGGTCCGGGTCAACCTCGACAGCGATGAGTCGGCGGGCGCGTTCGGCCAGTTGTCCGGTCAGGAGACCGGTTCCCGCGCCGACCTCTATCACCGTGTCCTCGTCGGTGAAGTCGGCGCTGGCCGCGATGCGCGTCAGGAGACGGCGGTCGGCCAGCCAGTGCTGGCCCAGGGCCTTGCGCGGGCGCTTGCGGCGGCTCTGCCTCACACCGCTATGATACGCGACGCGCCCAGCGGACGCCCCGCGCCTCCCCTTCTAGCAGGGTGCTTCCTCCGTGTCATCCTGAGCGCCGACCACGCCTGCTCAACACGACAACCCCGTTCGCGAAGCCTGTCCTGAGCCTGTCGAAGGGGGATCTGGGGAGGGGCAAACGGTCGCAATGCGGTTATTCGGCGCCCTGAGAGAGGTCTTACAAAGCGTGATGTCCCGTTGCCAATCGGAGTCCCCGGCTTGGACCCAAGCTGCGGGTTTCAACCCGCAGAATTCAGAATCACACGGTCAACGAGCAGAGGGCAAGGACAAGGATCGCCCCCTAGCCCAGGATGCAGATATCGACCCAGCGAGTGGACCAGTCGTACACGTCGTAGTCGCCGTAGGCCAGGTCGATCATGTGGCCGATGATGCCGCCGCCGGTGTCCGCGGCCAGGCCGTAGCCGTAGCCCGGGATGTACATCTGAGTGCCCAGGGGGATGACGGAGGGGTCCACGGCGACGATGCCCTTGTACACTTCGGTGCCCGTCGCCGTGCGCCCGAAGCCGCCGGCGCTGGCCGACGTGTACCACGTGGCATACACCGTCATCGTGTACGCGCAGCCCGGTCCCGGCCCCGCCGCCGGCACGCTGGCGACGTACACAGGATATGCGATGGCCGTCCCCTCGGCGATGATCTGGTCCACCGGGAGTTCCACCGTCTCGCCGGTCTGCTCGCGGCTCACCTCCACGCCGTTCTCATAGACCACGCGGTACTCCTTGCGGATGTAGCCGTTGCTCCCCGCCTGGACGAGCATCTCGTCTCCCTGAAGGAGATCGGCGTCGTCCTGGTAGATGGTGGAGAAGGGGATGGCCTCGACGACGTACTCCGCAGCGGCGCGGACGATGGTGACATCGACGGCCATGCTCTGCCGCACCGGGCTGTCGACAGAGGGCGACACCCGGTCCAGGGGCTGGAGCGCCACCCCCGCTTCGGCCAGCACGTCGCCCGCGGTAGCGGCGTGAGTGTAGACCGTTCGCTGTTGCCCTCCCACGCGGAGGTCGATGCGGCTGGCGCGCTGTATGTACACGTGCAGACCGGCGCTGAGCGGCGCCGTGGAGCGCGGCGACAGGATGTCCGCGGGGCCCAGGGCGATACCCAGGCCGGCTAGCGCCTGGCCTACTGTCAGGTGGGACGACAATTGGTTGAAGGCGAAGCCGTCCTCGTGCACGGTGAAGGGGACGGCCTGCTGGCGCTGCATCAGCAGTGAGGCATCACCCCGTGGCGAGGTCAGCACCCCGCGCGCGGCGATCCTGCCCACGGCGGCCAGCAGGGACGGCGGGATGAGGTGGCCGCCGCGGCCGGACTGCGAGGCCGCTGCCAGGGCTGTATCCTGCGCGAGAGGAGGCGAACCTGCCTCGGCGAGGGCTGCCACCACAGTTTCGGCCTGGGCGTTGAGCGCCGCCACCAGGCCTTCTCCGGCCACGAGGGCGGGCTGCGTCGGCGGCTCCTGCGTGCTGGCGCGCGTGCGGGCGATGGGAACGCCAAGGGCGATCAAGAGAGAGGCGGCCAGCGTTACCGTCAGGGCCAGGTGAAAGCGGCCGTTTCGGAGGTTAGCTATCCAGCGGTGCGGGTCGGTGTTCCGCTGCGGGGGCCTGGGGCTACTATGGGGCGCCGCGGGGCGTCGATCCGGCACAACCACCTCGTTTGGTCGGGCCCGCCTGGACGGGCCCGGCTACTTTCAGTTCGGTCGTGCACCCGCTGTCGATCCGGTCCGCAGGCTTACCCCTGACAGCCGACTCCAACCCGGATTGCCTGCGGCGCCCGAGACTGACCGCTTACCGCTGCTCCCTTCCGGGTCTGACGGGGTTCGCAGCGTCCCGCCGCGCAGGGCCAGGTTATCAACGCCACTTCTCAGGGGCAGTTCCCGCGGCGCCTAGACCTCGAGCGGGAATTCGACCCCGCTATAGCGGATTGCGGGTACAGGGCACCGCTAGCTCCCCGTCTAGCACGACCGCCAGCCATCCTACCACAGCGGCGGAAGTCGATGTCAAGGCGAATCTGGCGGCGTCAATCGGGGGATGTGGCAGAACTTGCAAGAATCTCGCCGCCCACAGATGGCAGCGATTACCTCAAACCGCCGCCATGCGTCTCAGAGCGCCGCTCGCGTCCAGGCTCCCAGCCCGCGCTCGACCCTGCCGCGGCCTTGCCTTGCTGGTTCGCTTGGGGCTGCGGTAGACTACCCGCTAGCGGAACAGAAAGGAGCCTCCCGCCCCAGCATGAACGTCCGCAAGGCTGTCATCCTCGCCGCCGGCTACGGCACCCGCTTCCTCCCGGCCACCAAGGCCGTGCCCAAGGAGATGCTCCCCCTCGTCGACCGTCCGGTCATCCAGTACATCGTCGAGGAAGCCCTGGCCGCCGGCCTCGAACAGATTGTCATGATCACCAGCGCCGCCAAGCGCGCCGTCGAGGATCATTTCGACCGCGACGCCGGTCTCGAGCAGGCCTTGGCCCAGAAGAAGGACGAGGCCGCCCTGCGCGAAGTGCGCCGCCTGGCCGGCATGGCGGACATCGCTTTCGTGCGGCAGAAGGACCGCCGCGGCATCGCCCACGCCGTCCTCATGGCCCGCGCCGTCGTCGGCGACGAGCCGTTCGCCCTCTTCTTCCCCGACGACGTCATCGTCTCCGAGGTCCCCGCCATCCGCCAACTCCTGGACGTACAGGCCCGTTACGGGGGGAGCGTCCTCGCCGTCCAGCGTCTGCCCCGCCAGGAGGTCGTGCATTACGGCATGATCACGCCGGAGCCCGTCGAGGAGCGGGTGTACCGCGTGCGGGGCATCCTGGAAAAGCCCCGCCTGGAGCAGGTCACATCCGATCTCGGCACGGTGGGGCGGTACGTGCTGGCCCCCGAGATCTGGCCCCTCCTGGAGCGCACGCCGCCTGGCATCAACGGCGAGATGCAGCTCACGGACACCCTGGCCATGCTGATTGCTGAGGGTCATCCCCTCTACGCCTGCCAGTACGAGGGCGAGCGCTTCGATACCGGCCGCCCCATCGGCCTCCTCAAGGCGTCGGTCTCCCTGGCCCTACGGCGCGAGGACATCGGGCCGGAGCTCAAGGCCTACCTTCAGTCGCTGGGCCTCAGGTGACCCCCTATATCATGCGTACCCTGGTCATCGGCATCCCCCTCCCCAACCCCAGCTTCGACAACTACTCCTTCCTCTCCGCGCCCTCTTTCGCCGACTACCCCAGCATGATCGTGGAGATGGCCGCCGTCTCCCAGGCTGTCGAAGAGGTCGCGGCCGGCTCCGCCGAACACAGGACCTACGCCGGGCAGCTCGTGGCCAACGGGCCGTCATCGGCCCGCGCCTTCGGGCTGGCCGAGATCCTGGCGATGCGGGCCCGCGAGACCGAGCGCTTCCTGGCCCGCGCCGGCGTCATCGTCGCCTTCGCCTGGCCCGACGTCTCCCACGCCAACATCCAGGGCCTGCCCGAGTGGAGGCGCTACTCCTGGCTGCCGTCCCCCCAGGGCTTTCGCTACCAGGAGCACATCCTGCCCGGCTTCGGCAACCAGGGCGTCCTCCTGGAAGACAGCTCTCATCCTTTCTCGCGCTACATCGAGGCCTTCGGGCCGCGCCTGGCCTATCGTGCCCACGTCGATGAGGACGCCACCGGCTTCGCGGACTACGGGCGGGTGTTCGCCCGTAGTCCGGGCGGCGCCGCCGCCGGCGTCGAGCTGGCGCTAGGTGACGGCTCCATCATCCTCCTGCCGCCCCTGGCCCGCTTCGAGCTGGAGCGCACGGAGCTGGCCCAGACCTTATTCGAGTGCTTGGAGCGGTGGCAGGACCGCCCGCCCTCGCCGACCCCTGAGTGGATGCGCAAGGAGGTTTCGTGAACGATAACCTGAAGGAAAAGTGGGCCCTCATCCTGGGCGCCTCCAGCGGCCACGGCGGCGGCGCCGCCATGGAGCTGGCCCGAGCCGGCATGAACATCCTCGGCGTCCACCTCGATCTGCGCTCCACCCTGCCCAACGCCCAGCGCGTCATCGATTACATCCGCGACCTGGGCCGCCAGGCCGTCTTCTTCAACGTCAACGCCGCCGACCCCGATAAGCGCGCCCAGGTCGTGGCCGCCGCCCGCGAGCGCCTGGCCCCCGGCGACCACCTGCGCGTCACCATGCACTCCTTGGCCTTCGGCACCCTGCGGCCGTACGTGCCCCCTGACCGCAAGGAGGCCGTGTCCCAGAAGCAGATGGAGATGACCCTGGACGTCATGGCCCACAGCCTCGTCTACTGGGTGCAGGACCTGCTCTACCGCGACCTCCTGGGCCCCGGCTCCAAGGTCTTCGCCATGACCAGCGCCGGCTCGCACCGCATCTTCCCCTCCTACGGGCCCACCGGCTGCGCCAAGGCCGCCCTGGAGTACCACGTCCGCCACCTGGCCGTGGAGCTCTCGGCCAGGGGCATCGCCGTCAACGCCATCCAGGCCGGCGTCACCGACACCCCCGCCCTGCGCAAGATCCCCGGCCACGAGCTGATGCTTCAGTACGGCCGAGAGCACAACCCGGGCGGCCGCATCACCACTCCTGAGGACGTCGCCCGCACCATCGCCCTCATCGCCCGCGAGGACAGCGCCTGGCTCACCGGCAACATCATTCAGGTAGACGGCGGCGAAGACCTCGTGATGCTGTAGGCCGGCCGCCCTGTAGGGGCAGGGCTTGCCCTGCCCGATCCTCGGGAGGTATAGGTTTGAATAAGCGAAGGCGCAGCCTTCAGGCTGGCCGGGAGTAGCTGCAGGGCTTCAGCCCTGCCCATCACCAGCGGAGGACATACCTTTGATCGAGATAGGTAACCAGCAGTACCGGCGCCTGGAAATCACCGACGCCGACGGTGAGATCCTCCTCACCATCGAGCGCCTCCCCAGCGGCAACGTCATGGTCGAGGGCCGCATCTACGGCCGGGACGGCCAGCTCCTGGTGACTATCGACCCCGACGGCGTCCGCGAGGTGGGGCCGGCCTCGGTGATGCTGGGCGGCGGCCCTCCCGGCTAGCCTCCCTGCCCGTTGCCGCCCTCGTCCCCCGGCTCCGACTCGTTCTCCCGCAGGATGTCTTCGCCCAGACGTCGTCGCTCGCGCCCCAGCTCCCGCAGCAGGTCGGCTATGTCCGCGACCCCCTTCAGCTCCTCGGCCAGCTCGGGGTAGGCTTCCACCTGCTCTTCCAGGCTGGCCTCACCGCTCAGCACCTGGTCCAGGCTGCCGGCCCGGCCGGGCGCGGGGCGTTCCGGCTGCGGCGGCTTCGCCTCGCGGCGCGGCGCCCGGCGGGGCTTCTTCTCCGCGACCTCCGTCTCCGGCTCGATGGTCGAGATGGCGTGCAGGGCCGTGCGCAGCCACCGCTGGCCTCCGTGCGGCAGCGCCGCTACCTGGGCCAGCAGCGTCTCGTCGATGTCCGGCAGACCCCGCTCCCTTGGGCTCACACTGGCATTTTACCGCTTATTGGAGGGTCTTGCGAGCGGCGCGCCGTCTACCCGCTATACTTGACGACAGAAATGTCGGGCCACTCCTCACCATCGCCGCGCCTCCTCCTCGTGGCGACCGAAATCATGCTCCGCTCGCGGGTCGCCGAAGGGGCGCGCGCCCTGGGCCACGACGTCGCCGTCGCCGACTCGGTCGCAGCCGCCCGCGATGCCCTCCGGCAGCAGCCGCCGGCCCTGCTGGTGCTCGACCTCCAGGCCCAGGACATCGCCTGGCAGGAGGTCGTCGCGGCGGCCAAAGAGGCCGGCGTCCCCGTCCTGGCCTACGGCCAGCACACCAAGCCCAGCATCCTGCGCGCCGCCCGCCGCGCCGGCTGCGACCTGGCCGTCCCCCGCTCCCAGCTGGTGGCGGAGCTGCCCGCGCTCATTGAACGGCTGCTCCCACCCGGAGCACAGGGCGTGGCCCGCTGAGGTCGGCCACCGATTTCACCGAAGACCACGCTTGCTGTCATCAACTAACTGGATCCACCACTGAGGGTTGAAACCCTCAGCTTGGAGGAAGCTGCGGATTTCAATCCGCAGAGGAGAAATAAAATAGCTTATGACCTTCAGCCCCACGATGGCCCTTCGCCGGCGGTGGCGGTTGGGCGGGGCTCCAACCTCCAATTTCCAACCTCTGCCCCCTACTTCCCGATCCGCAGCAGCGACATGAACGCCTCCTGCGGGATGTCCACGTTCCCCACCCGCTTCATCCGCTTCTTGCCGGCCCTCTGCTTCTCCAGCAGCTTCCGCTTGCGGGTCACGTCGCCGCCGTAGCACTTCGCCAGCACGTTCTTGCGCAGCGCCCGCACCGTCTCCCGCGCCACGATGCGACCGCCTATCGCCGCCTGAATCGGCACCTCGAACAGCTGCCGCGGGATCAGCGAGCGCAACTTCTCCACCAGCGCCCGCCCCTGCTGCTGCGCCTTCTCCGAGTGCACCAGCAGGCTCAGGGCGTCCACCGGCACCCCGTTCACCAGCACGTCCAACTTCACCAGCCGCTCCGGCAGCCAGTCCGAGAAGCTGTAGTCCATGCTCGCGTACCCCTGCGTCTTCGACTTGAGCTGGTCGTAGAAGTCCACGAGCATCTCCGCCAGCGGCATCCGGTACTCCAGCAGCACCCTCCGGTCGCCCTGGCGGATGTTCGGCGCGTGGTCCAGGTAGTCCATGCGCACGAAGTCGCCCCGAAGGCCGGTCACCAGCTCCATCACCGCCCCGATGTAGCGCTCCGGCGTGATCACGGAGACGCTCATCCACGGCTCGCGGATTTCCGTGATCTCCGACGGGTCCGGCAGGTCGGCCGGCGAATCGACCTCGATCTCCTGTCCGTTGGTTCGCAGCACCGTGTAGGCCACGTTCGGCGAGGTCGCCAGCAGGTCCACCTCGTACTCACGCTCCAGCCGCTCCTGCACGATGTCCATGTGGAGCAGCCCCAGGAAGCCGGCGCGGAAGCCCGGCCCCAGCGCCAGCGAGGACTCCGGCTGGTAGCTCAGCGCCGCGTCGTTGAGCTGGAGCTTCTCGAGCGCGTCCCGCAGCTCCTCGAACTGGTCGGCGTCGGTCGGGTACAGCCCGGCGAACACCATCGACTTGATGTCCCGGTAGCCGGGGAGCAGCGGCACGTCCCGGTGCTCGGCGTCCAGCACCGTGTCGCCCGCCCGAGTGTCGCGCACCCCGCGCACGTTGGCCACGAAATAGCCCACCTCGCCCGCCGCGAGCTGCTCGACCGGCTTGTGGCCGAGCTGGAGGTAGCCGACCTCGTCCGCCTGGTAGACGTCGTCCCGGTGGGAGCCGAAGGCGATGGCCATCCCGGTCCGGAGCGCCCCGTCCACGATCCGGATGCTCGGGATCGCGCCGCGGAAGCGGTCGTAGTAGGAGTCGAAGATCAGGGCGCGGAGCGGCGC
>JACPQO010000098.1 GCA_016190405.1 Chloroflexota bacterium
ACCCTGTCGCCGTACCTGACCTGCCCGCTCTCGCTTATGATCTCCTTGACGCCTTCAGACACCCCGCCGACGATAAGGAAGATGATGACGGCGGTGACCAGCGCCAGCAGGGCGATGGTGCCGTACTGGCGTCGGAGGAAAGCCATGGCGCCCTCGAAGATCATCGAGGCGACGTTCTGCATCTCGGGCGTGCCGGTGTCGCGGCGCAGGACATCCCAGACCAGCCAGCCGGCGTAGAAGACCGCCGCCAGGCCGGCCACAGGTATAAGCCAGATTAGTTCCATATTTCACTAAACCTCCGACGGGCAGTCTAACAGAGGCCACGACATCCAATCAAGGATGAGTTCAGCGGCCCCGGGACCCATGCGGCGCTGGTCCTCCGGGGACTTCACGGGTGGGCGGCAAGTTGCCTACCGTGGATATCGGGAGAAGTCAGGCTCGCGGCGCTCCAGGAAGGCGTTCTTCCCCTCGTCGGCCTCGCCGCTGGTGTACAGGTCAGGCGCCAGCTCCTGGGTCCAGTGGCGCCGGGAGGCCTGGCGCAGGGGCTCGTACACGGTCCGGAAGGAGGCCTTGAGGATCTTCAGACAGCTGGGGCTCTTCTGCATCAGCTCCGTGCACCACTTGTCGACCTCATCGTCCAGCTTGTCGTGGGGCACCACCACGTTGACCAGGCCCATCTCCCGCGCCTCTTGCGCCGAGTAGCGGCGGCAGAGCATCCAGATCTCCTTGGCCTTCTTGGCCCCAACAACGTGGGTGAGGTAGGCGACGAAATAGCCGGCGGCGGGGCTGCCCACCCGCGGCCCGACCTGGGCGAAGGTCGCTTTGTCAGAGGCGATAGTGAAGTCGCAGAAGTAGGCCAGATGGTTGCCGCCGCCCACTGCATAGCCGTTGACGCGGGCGATGACGGGCTTCATGCAGTCCTCGATGCCGGCGTGCGGGTCCATGGGCGCGGGGGCGGCCACGCCCTCGCGCTGTACCGATTGCAGCCAGCGGACGTCGCCGCCGGCGCAGAAGGCGCGCTCGCCGGCGCCGGTAATGACGATGACGCCGACCTCGGAGTCGGAGCAGGCGTCTTCCACGGCCTGGCGCATCTCGGTGAGGGTATCGCCGGTGAAAGAGTTCATCACTTGAGGGCGGTTGATGGTTATCCAGGCGGCTCCCCGGACGCGGTGGTGCTTCTGGTACAGGATGTCTTGAAAGTCGGGCATGGCCTCCTCCATTTGACGTACGCGTTAGGGTTTGCGGGCGCGATTATAGCACAAGGGGAGGCTCAAGAAGTAGGAGGTAGGAGGTATGAGGTAGGAGGTAGGTCTGGAAGTTGGAGATTGGAAGGTGGAGGCTGGAAAAGCGTGGCAGGGAGGGGGAGGTCCAACCTCCAACCTCTAGTCTCCAACCTCAAACCGCCCAAACGGCGTGGTGCCCCCGGCGGGATTCGAACCCGCGGTTTCCGCCTTGAAAGGGCGGCGTCCTGGGCCTCTAGACGACGGGGGCCCTAGTGCATTCTAGGCGAGCTACAGGACGGGGGGCAAACCAGGGAGCCACAGGCGCAGGCAGAGAGCGCGGCTACTGCTGTGCCCCTGGAATGATGGACCGCTGGTCCAGGACGCGGATGTACGTCGCCTCCAGCGTGCCATCGCCGCCTTGCTGGCCCCAGACCAGAGCCCGGGCGCCTACGATCGGGTCGCCGGAGACCTTCGCCGCCTGCCCCACGTGGACCCGCGCGAAGCCCACCGTCCAGGTGTCGCCGTCCACAGCGCCGACCAGGCCTAGAAGCTGGACGGGGCGGTCGTCTCCGGGCGATTCGAGCACGATCGCCCGCTGTCCCACCAGGCGTTTGTCCTGCCGGCTCGCCTCGATGGCTACCAGACTGCCTACGGCCGGCGTCTCCGCCCCCTGGTTGGGCTCCACCGCCAGGCCGCTGACCAGCCAGATGCCCTGTCTCTGGCCCTGGAAGACCCCCGTAAGGTGAATCGACTGGGGCTGCGCGTCGGCGGCCAGGATGACAACGCGCTCGGCGATGAGCTTTCCACCCTGGCTCACCCCCTCCACCCGCGCCCGCGCGCCGGCCTTGACGGCGCCGGCCTGGGCGTCCACCGTCGTGGAGGCGGTGATCTCGAAGGTCTGCCCCCCGATGATCCACTGGTTGGTGCTTCCCTGGGCGTTGACATCCCCCTCGATAGCGCCCTCGTAGGCCAGAGCCGGCGCGCTGGTCACCCCCTCGGTTTGGGCCGGCTCAACGGTCGAAGCCACCGCTCCCCCGGCCCCGCCGCTGACTGTGATCTGGACCCGCTGTCCCTCCTGGACCTTAAGGTGCAGCAGGGTCTGCGGTGTGATGGCGATCCTCTGGCCTGCCACCATGATCTCGGTGTCCGTCACCTTGTCCACGGCGCCGGAGACGACTGTGCCCGCGTCCGGCAGACTGGGCGCGATGGTGGAGAGGTTGAGGGCGTGCAGGCGCCCGTTCGCCCCGCGAGCGGCGACCACTTTGGCGGTTTGGCCGGAGGCCAGTTGAGGCCCGAACGTCCGCTCGTCGACGCTCACCTCTACGCCGCCGATGAGCCAGACCCCATCCGTGACGGGGTCTGCCAGTCCCGAGATGTTCAGCACCCCGCCGGCCAGGTCCTCCGGATCGATAGCCACGGCGGCGCCGGAGGTGCCGAGCCGGGTGTTGTGGAGGGTGGTCACTGCCTCGGCGTACTCGCCGCGGGCTGATTCGGAGATTTCGTCCCACAGGGCCAGCAGAAGGTTCTCCTGCGCCTCCGACTGCTGGAGCATCCTGGCGCGCAGGGCTGTCTCCTGCGGCATGCCGGCAAGGATATCGGCCGCCCTTTCGTTGCGATCGCGGAGGGCGGAGAGCACGTTGCCGGAGACAGGCTTGCCCCGCTGGATGAGGGCCAGTATCTCGTCGGTGCGTTCGCCGGACTGGTCCAGGAGGATGTCGGCCTTATCGGCGTCGTCGAAGACGAACCAGAGGCGGGCGTCCTCCGAGGCCAGCTTGACGCGATAAAGCGGGCTGTCCGGAAGGCTATCCTGGGCGGCGTAGACCGTGCCGCCCCCGGCGGCCAGCAGGGCCAGCAGCAGGGAAGCGACGATGGCCGCCGGGCGGAGCCAGGTCATCTGCCCGCGGGGCCGGCGGCGGCCCTGCCGCAGGTCGGACGCTCGCTGGCGGACCACCTCCCAGGCCGTCTGCTGCGCCGAGGGCCGGGGCGCCACCCGCGGGGTGCGGGCAGCGCCTTGGGCTAGAAGAAGGAGGGGCCGCAATCGCTCGGCCTGCCTGGGGTAGCGCGACAGGCACGCCTCCACGCTTTCGCCCTGCTGCAGAGCGGTCAAGCACTCGTTCAGGATCGAGCGGAAGCTCCTGATGCGCACGCTAGCGCTCCTCCTGGTACAGGACCTTGCGCAGGGAGGCGAGAGCGCGGTGCTGCAACGACTTGATCGCCCCCTCGCTGCGGCCCATGACGCGGCCCACCGAGCGGTTGTCGAACCCCTCGATGAACTTGAGGACGATGACCTGTCGCTGCTCGTCGGTGAGGTGCTTGAGGGCGACCTGGAGCTGGCCGCGCTCCAGCGCCCTTTCGGCCAGGGACTGAGGGTTGGCCAGGGTGCTGCTGAGGGTCTCGCTGAGGTCGACTTCGCCGCGACGCCGGCGGCGGCGGTGCAGGTCGATGAGCCGGTTGCGGGCGATGCGAAACACCCAGGCGCCGAAAGGCAGCCCCTTGAACCGGTAGCCCTTTATGGATTCGAGCAGTTTCAGCATGACATCAGAGGCCAGGTCCTCGGCGGCCTGGACATCGCCCAGTTGCATGAAAGCGTAGTTGTAGATCTTGGGGTAGTAGACCTGGTACAGGGCTTCCAGGGCAGCCTCGTCGTACTGCTGGGCCTGGCGTACCAGGTCCCACTCTCTCAGGACCTCGGCGCTGGTGGCTGCCGCCGTCGGCTCAGCGGCTGGCGCTACGTGCTGAGGACTATCGAGAGGGCTTGTCAAGGCTATCGCCCACATGACCGCACGTCCAACCTAACCAGTAGAACGTGCGGCGATACGCCAGGATACGGCCGGGGGTCATTCGGGAGCCGTTACTCCTCTCCCGAGAGGCCGAGCAGGCGCCGCCGGGCCTGGTCGTAGCGCACCTTGGCGCGGGCCTCGCGGTTCAGGAGACCTTTGAGCTTAGGGGGGTCCATCTTCTCGCCTTGGAGCAGGACCCTGTGCAGCGCCTGGAGCTGCTCCTGCCAGGCCTCGAAGGACTCGACATATCCGCGCTTGATGTCTTCCATCGGTTACAGCCAGCGCGAGCGGATGTCGCCCTCGATGACGATGTCGACCAGCCGCGGCTCGTTCGCCTGCTGGGCCTCGCGGACGGCATCGCCGACCTCATCAGGGTGTTCGATGCGCGCGCCCTTGACCCCGAAGGCGGCCGCGAGGCGCGAGAAGTCCAGCGGCGGATCGGTCAAGTCCATGGCCACGAACTGGCGCCCCACGGCGCCCTCTCCCAGGTACTCCAGCATGTTCAGCTTCAGGATGCGATAGCTGGCGTTGTTGGCGACGACCCAGGTGACGGGGATCTTGTGATGGGCCGCCGTCCACAGGGCCTGGATGGTGTACAGCGCGGCGCCATCGCCGACGACCGAGAGGACGGGGCGGTCGGGACGGGCCAGCTTGATGCCGATGGGGTTGGGCAGGCCGGGACCGAGGCCGCCGCCGCTGGCCCGGTAGTGCGAGCCCGGCTCCGAGAAGCGGAGGTAGCGCATCAGGTAGCCCCCGGCGGTGATGGACTCGTCGAACAGTATGGTGCCCGGGGCCAGCGCTGCCGCCAGCTCGCTCATCATGCGGCCGGCGCTGATGGGGACGCTGTCCCAGCGGGCGCGGGCGGCGCCGTCGAAGGCCCGCATGAGCTGTTCCGACATGGTCTGAACGGCGGCGGCCCGCTGCTTGGCTGCCTCTCTCTGTTCCGCCGTGAGGGTCCGGTTGAGAGCGGCGACCAGGCCGGCCAGGGCCAGGCGAGGGTCGGCCAGGAGGCCCATCTGGATCGGCCAGTTCTTGCCGATCTCCGGGAGGTCGAGGTCGATGTGGATGACCGCCGCCTTCTCCGGGAACGGCGACTCGTCCAGCGGGAACAGGAGGGGCAGGACGGGAGTGCCGACCGCCAGAATGACATCGGCGCTGGAGAGCTGTCCCTTGAGCCCGGCCGCCGAGATGACGTTCAGGAGGCCAGCGTAGAGTGGGTGGTCGGAAGGGAAGGCGAGCTCCGCCGTGAACGAGGCGTGGACGCGGGCGCCCGTAGCCTCCGCCAGTTGGACCAGGTCGGTCTGGCCGCCGCTGGTAGCGACTCCGTCGCCGCAGATGATGACCGGCGACCTGGATTCGGCGAGAAGCCGCGCCACGCGCTCGATCGCCTCCGGGTCGGGCCGCACGCGGGTGTTGACGTACGAGGCAGGGGCGATTGTCGCGTCGGCCTCTTCGTCCATGAGGTTGGTGGGGACGGAGAGGAAGACCGGGCCCCGCGGCGGGTCCATGGCGACCTTGAAGGCGCGGCGCAGGAGGACAGGGATTTCGCTGGCGTCCTGAGCCTCGACGGCCCATTTGGTCAGCGGTTCGGCCAGCCGGACCAGGTCTCCGGCCAGGATGGGCTCCTGAGAGGCTCCCCGCTGGGGGTGCTGCCCGGCGTAGATGACCAGCGGTGTGCGGGCGCGGTAGGAGTTGTATAGCATGCCCATGGCGTTGCCCAGGCCGGGCATGATGTGGAGCTGCACGAAGGCCGGCCGGCCGCCGGCGCGGGCGTAACCGTCGGCGACGCCGATGGCCACGCTCTCGTGAAGGGCGAGGATGTACTGGAGCCGGGGGTAGTCCTGGAGGGCGTCCATGAAGGCCTGCTCGGTTGTTCCGGGGTTGCCGAAGACGTGGGCGACGCCCTCGGCGCTGAGCTGCTCCATCATGGCGTAGCGGCCGCTTAGCTTGGGCATGTGGGCTCCTCCGGCTGGAAGGATATCACAGGACGCGTAGCGAGAAGCGGAGCTGATCTGAGACGGACCTGTGCGGCCGGGGCGCCCACAAGCCTCAACCGCGAGGCGCGGCCGTTACTTGCGGCTCCCGCTGATCCAGCGCTGTGTTGGGGAGCGGTGTTTCCCATCCGTTAACCTTGGTTCAGGTAACGTAATTCCTGCATTGCGCGTCCTCCTATATAGGGGATTGAAAAAGCCTATGGCGCGCCTTGCGGTCGCTACCAAAGTAAGAGGTGGACGGCGGCTGGAAGCCGGGGGAGGGCCGGTGCCGCCTCTGTGGCGGGAGTCGCTGTGGCCCATGGACTGGCTGGCGCTGAGGCTGTCCCCGGTCTATTACGGACTCGGTATTCCCAGGGGCGACGGCAGTCCCGTCGTGGTCGTGCCGGGGTTCATGGGCACCGACATCTACCTGAGCGAGCTCTTTCTCTGGCTGCGACGCGTCGGGTACCAGCCGTACGTGTCCGGCATCCGCATCAACGCCGATTGTCCCGATCGCCTCATGCAGCGTCTCCTTCAGACGATGGAGCGGGCCCATGCTGAGAGCGGGAAGCCGGTCAGGGTGATAGGGCACAGCCTGGGCGGCCTCATCGGGCGCGGCGCCTGCTTGCAACGGCCGGATATCTGTTCCCAGCTGATCTGTCTGGGCTCCCCGGTGCGGGCGCTGGACGCGCACCCGGCGGTCCTGGCCACCATGGCCCTGCTCCGGCTGGCGGTCCAGGTGGGCTCCCCGGGAGGCGACGGCGGCTGCCTGACCGGCCACTGCGGCTGCGGCTTCGGGCGCACGCTGGCCAAGCCGTTGCCCGCCTCCGTGGAGCACGCCGCCATCTATAGCCGTATGGACGGCGTCGTTGACTGGCACGACTCTCTGGAGAGTGACCCACGCCTGAACTACGAGGTGGGAGGCACGCACGTGGGTCTGGTGTTCAACCCCCGGGCCTATCGCGTGGTGGCCGAGCTCCTGGCCAACCTGCGCGCCGTGGGGGTGCCTTCGCAGAGCGCGCGCTGCGGCGCATCGCGCGGCGCCAGTCTGCCCCGCAAAGAGTGAGGCCGGACCGGGGTCGAGAGGGCGCGAAGCTCCGCGGCTAGAAGGAGAGCGCATATGGTGACCGTGATTAGCGCCAAGCGCCGATCATCGGTACTGACGCTGTCCGGTCTGGCCTGCCTTTCCGTCCTGCCGACCATCAACTTGACCGCCGGCTGCCTCCACGACTGCGTCTACTGCTACATCCGCGGGTATCGAAACTACGCCGGCGAGAGCAGGGCCGTCCTCTATGAAGACACTTTGGGCGTCAGGGTCACCTGCCCAAAGGCGACGATCCCGCCCAAGCGCAGGAGCGGCGCGCGGAGCTTCGTCTCGCCCTCTACCGTGACTCGGGCAGTGTCGTGCTCCAGGTGGAGAACGACGCCCTGAGTCTGGACATAAAGCACATTCAGCAGTTCATGCATCAGGCTCCTCCGTGTCATAAGGATGAAGGAGGGCGCCCTGGAGGCCCCGCAGCCGGGCGGGCTCGCCGACGCCGGCGGGGAGGCAAGCGTCGATAGGGGAGCAATTGGGGCAGCGCGCGTCGTTCGGTGCGGGCGGCACACGCTGTTCCCGCAACATCTCCCGTACGGCGCCAACCATGGCCTCGGTCCGGCAACGGAGGACTTCGTCAAAGGCGACCTCATGCCGGCGCCTGGGCTAGCCCTCGGCTATGTTGCTCGGGCGCGCCGCCGCCGCGGATAGGCCGCCCGCGCCCCACATCTGGTAAGCGGGCGGGACGCGGAGTAAAATGTTCTCAATCCCCGGAGGGCGCCGGGCGCTCCCTCCGCGGCGGCGGGCCACCGCTGGGAAGGCTCGCTTCACGTTCTTCAGCCCTTGGTCGCGTCGGCATTCCCAGCCGGAAAGGAGAACAACTCGTGACTCTGGAGCAGCAGGCGCTCCCCGTGCCGGACAACTTTCGCTTTCAGTGGGACTCCCCTGAGGAGGCTGCCCGCTTCTGGACGGTGGACCTCATGCACTGGCCCAACGGCGTGTCCAACCTCTCCGCCACCATGGACATGCCCCCCTTCGTCCGCGGTCTGAAGAAGGCCGCCGAGGCCCTCTGCATGCCCTTCGACACTGCCCGATCGGACTTCAAGGTCATCCGCGGCTACGTCTACAACAGCTTCACCCCCTACTCCAGTGACCCGGCCCAGATGGAGGCCCGCACGCAACTGATGCAGGCCGAGATGGGGAAGCGCATCCCGGGTTTGCTGGAGCGCTGGTACGACGAGTACGAACCGGAGGTCCGCTCCATTAACGACGAGACTCTGAAGGGCGACTACAGTAAGCTCGGCGATAAGGACCTCGCCGAGCTGCTGGAGGTCCTGGTGCAGAAGCGGGAGCGCGAGGGAGAGCTGCACTTCCTGGCCGTCTTCCCGGCTATGGTCGCCGTCATGTTCTATGAGCAGGTCTACACCAACCTCTTTGGCGAGCCGGAGGCAGGCGAGCACCTCCAGCTCCTCCAGGGTTTCCCCAACAAGAGCATGGAGGTCGGCGTCGCCCTTTGGCACCTGGCCCAGGAGGCCCGCCGCCGGCCGCAGGTGCTGGAGCTCCTGCGGAAGGTCCCGCCCTCCGCCGCCCACGCCGCCCTCGCCGGCAGCGACGAAGGAAAGGTCTTCCGCGGCGCCGTCCAGGAGTTCCTCAGCAACTACGGCTGGCGCGGCAACGAGATCGACCTGGCCTCGCCCACCTGGTTCGAGGACCCCACTCCTGCCTACAAGCTCATACGCGAGTACGCCGCAAGGGACGACTACGATCCCGAGGACGAGCTCAAGTCGCTGGCCGCTGCCCGTCGGGCCCGCGAAAAGCTGGTGATGGACCGGCTGTCCGGGCCCAACAGCCCCATCGAGATGTTCCGCCAGGTGTTGGCCAGCGCCCAGCAGTACCTCCCCATCCAGGAGGACCACAACTTCTGGATCGATCAGCAGGGGCTTTGCGTCGAGCGAGTCCCCGCCCTGGAGGCCGGCCGCAGGCTTGTCGCGGCTGGACGGCTGGCCGATGCCAGCGACATCTTCGTGCTTCAGTACGAGGAGCTGCAGGATGCTCTGCGCGGCGGCAGCGGTGACCTCCACGATCTCGGGGCGCAGCGCCGCCGCGAGCAGGAGGAGAACCGCGGGCTGACGCCGCCGCCTGCCCTGGGCACCCCGCCCCCGCCCCAGGAGGCGCCGGACCCCATGCTGGGCAAGTTCTTCGGCGCTCCCCCCGCTGAGAACCCTGATCCCCGCCTCATCAACGGCAACGCCGCCTCCGCCGGCAAGGTGACCGGCACCGCCCGCGTAATCCTATCGCTGGA
>JACPQO010000093.1 GCA_016190405.1 Chloroflexota bacterium
CCCTGTGGGTCGCCCAGGGAGAGGCCGAAGTCGGCCTGGCGGATGCTGATGGGCTGTGGGACCTAGCGCCGCTCTTGGTCATCGTGGAAGAGGCCGGGGGCCGCATGACGGACCTCGGCGGCGCGCGCACCGTCGCCTGCGCGCTGGCCGTAGCCTCTAACGGGCTCCTGCACGACCAGGTGCTGGGGGTGCTCCGAGGCGAGGCCTGAGGGCGGCCGCCGCCATCCGAAGGCCAGCCTACGTAGGGCTACGCCCCTACACGGATGCCTTCGCAAACCGCCTTACTGGTCGCTCACCGTATAGACGGAGTCCTCGCTGATGTCCAGCTCATACTCCTCAATGAGTGCGTTCTCGTCACAGTCCTCAAGCAGCAGATCGTACATGGCGGCCGGAACCTCCAGCGTGAAGCTCTCGTTGGGCGGGATCACATCGCCGCCCAGGTCATCGAAGCCCCAATTCTGGGCGCCCGTGGGCGAGAGGAACGCGTAGCAGATCTCTTGGCTGGACACGTTGTCGATCTCGAAGGCCACGGGCGGGTGGTCGCCGCCCACGAAGATAGCGTCCGAGCCGCGCGCCTCGCCCTCAACCGAGAGCACCAATTCGTACAACCCGTCCAGCAGGCCGCTGTCGTCGAGGACGCACACCCACCAGTTGCCGCTCTCTCCGCCGATCCAGGTTTGGTCCAGCTGGCTGCCCTCCTCGCTGAGCTCGCCGTCTATGAACCAGAGGGCCTCCCAGTCCATGCCGTCGATCATCCCCTCGTAGTCCCAGAAACCGCAGACGGCGGTGACGCCCGAAGGCAGGGCCGCCCACACCTGGGTCGGCTCGTCGTCGGCCGTCACCCCGTCGGCGAACACCAGGTTGCTGAAGATCACCTGCTCGGTGTCGAATCCGCCGGCCGGCTCGGGCTCGGGAGCTATCGACGAAACGTAGGACTGCCCGCTCACGGCGGCCGCGACCAGGGGTTCGGCCAGATTGACCGGCCGCAGACCGTTGATGAAGCCGCCGATGGGAACGCAGGTGTCTTCCTCGTCGATGTTCCCGTCGCGGTTGGTGTCAGCCACAAAGCGACAGTCGACAAAGTCCGTGTCGGCGCCGGAGCCGGCCGTGGTTGGCACACCGATGAGCTTGCCGTCGTCATCAGCGGCCATGCCGCCGCTGTTGCCGCCCGCGATGGTGGCGTCCGTCTTGATCCAGGCGCGGTCGCCGAGACCGCGTTCGGACGTGAAGCCGCTGACCGAGCCCTCGGTGAAGGTGATCGTCTCGCCGCCGATCCCCGGGTAGCCCAGGATGCGGATGTGGTCGCCGATCTCTACCCCGTCGGAGTCACCCACGGCGACGAACGGCAGGTCGTCCACGGACACCGGGTTGCCATCGAGATCTAAGGCGATCCTGACGACGGCTAGGTCCAATGCGTAGTCCACGGCGACGATCTCGGCAAGATACGTTGGCTCCGGGGGCTCGTCGGTCTGCTTGAGCAGCGCCACGCCCAGGACGTCGTACTCGCCCGTGCGGTCATCCACCACGTGGGCGTTGGTGAGGATGAGACCTTCGGGCGAGATCATGCTGCCGGAACCGGTCCACACGGGAGCGCCGTCCGCATCCAGGGCCACGATTTGGACCACAGTCTTGGCCAGCTCAGCGGCCGCGGAGCCCGCCGGCGAGGCGGCGGCTGCGGGCGAGGCCTTCTCAGGCTTTTCGCCGCCGGAACTGCAGCCCAGACCGGCGATTACCAGCGCCGCCAGCAGGACAGCCGCCACAGAGACCCGGCCCGGGGTCATCGCTTTGCCCAGTGAGTTCAGATGACCTTGAAGCCGCAGCGCTGTTCCCTTCCACATACAGCCAATCCCCCTTAGTGCAAAGTTGGCCCCAACAGCCGGACATTACGCGCACGCGACGCCAAAGTCAACCCCGACGTCGGCGGGCGCGCCGCCAGGAGGTCGCCATGATAGGATGCGTATCGTCAACGGCAGGACACGCGACCAACCAGGAGGAACGAAAAGATGCCCCCACGCTGGGATACCGTGACCGTCCAGGGCAGCCCCATGCGCTGCTACGTCGCCACGCCGCCGGGTGAAGGGCCCTTCCCGGCCGTCGTCGTCATCCAGCACGCCGGCGGCGTCGATAGCTTCGTTCAGGGGATGACCGGCCGCTTCGCCGTGGCAGGGTTCTCGGCCATCGCCCCCGACCTGTACCACCGCGAGGACCCCAACACCAGCGATGATCCCCTGACCCGCATGGGCCGCCTGCGCGACGTCACCATCGTGGCGGACGTCAACGCCTGTGTCGAGCACGCCACGGGGCTGCCGGGGGTAGCTGCGGGCCGTATCGGCATCACGGGGTTCTGCATGGGCGGCCGCGTCGCCTACCTGATGGCCACCCACCGGCCGGACCTGAAGGCGGCAGTGGTGTTCTACGGCGGCAACATTATGGTCCCCTGGGGCGAGGGCCCGGCGCCCTTCGACCGCAGCGAGCACATCGCGTGCCCGGTGATGGGGCTGTTCGGGGAGGACGACCCGAACCCCAACCCGGCCGACGTGGCCAAGATCGGCGCCGAACTGACGCGCCTGGGCACGGCCCACGAGTTTCACTCCTACAAAGGGGCAGGCCACGCCTTCATGAACGAGGACCGTCCCAGCTACCGGCCCGAGGCCGCCGCCGACGCCTGGGAGAAGTGCGTCGGCTGGTTCCGGCGCCACCTGGGCTGACCGGCGATGCCCATCGCGCCCGGCAGCCTGCACTGCCTCAGCGGCTGGTCGGCCAAGCGTCGCCTGGGCCCGCTCATCGAGGAGGCCGTGCGGGCCCACGTGGACCCGGATGAGGTCCACCATCTGTACGGCGATGTCCTCCTGGTCTACAGCGACGCGGGGACCGCCGCCATCCGCGACTGGCTGATCCCCTCTCTTGAGGAGGGCGAGTCGGTGTTCGTGGTGGAGTTCGAGAAGTGGTCTGGCTACGGGCCGGCACCGGACCGCGAGTGGTTGGGCCGCCGGGGTCACTGAGGGGGATCGGCGTCACCCCTTCACTGTATGATGGTGCTATAATGACGGCACTGTAGGGACGGGCCGCCGGTGGGGGTGTGATTGTATGTCCCGCGCGATATCTGCAGCCAGCTTCGCCCTACTAGCTGGTGTCCTGGCGCTCGCATCACGAAGCCAGACTAGCGCGTCCTTGTCGCCACCATGCGTGTGGAGCGTTGTGGAGAGTCCGAGTCCAGCCTTCGACCAACTGTCCGGAATCGATGCTGTCTCGACATCCGACATATGGGCTGTCGGCTCTTCCGAAGTGGCGCCGCGAGCGCTTCTCACGTTGGTTGAGCATTGGGACGGGAGCGCCTGGACGATAGTCCCTAGCCCCAGCCTTCCCGAGGTGGCTGCGCTCTTTTCTGTAGATGCCCTTACCGCCAACGATGTCTGGGCGGTGGGTACGTACGACGATTCGCTCTTCACCCACACCTTGATCGAGCACTGGGACGGCTCAATTTGGAGCATAGTCGCCAGCCCAGACCCGGGACCATTCAACAACTTTCTCTACGATATCGCCGCTATCTCCCTTGCTGATGTGTGGGCCGTAGGCACTTCCGGCGATTCGGCTGGCACAGGGCAGGCGCTTGTGGAACACTGGGATGGCTCCAACTGGAACGTCGTGCCGGCCCCCGCTCTAGGGCCAGGGAACACCGTTCTTGCGGGGATTGCCGCGATTTCCTCTGCGGACATTTGGGCGGTAGGCCAGTCTGGAACGAACCAGGCGTTCCAAACTCTGATTGAGCATTGGGACGGGACTGCCTGGACTGTTGTTCCAACCCCGAACTCCCCTGCCACCTTCAACAGCCTGAATGACGTGGCCGCCATTTCTGGGAACGACGTCTGGGCGGTAGGGTACTCTGGGACGAACGGCATGTTCGAGACTCTGGTAGAGCACTGGGATGGCACCCGTTGGAGCATCGTTCCCAGCCCCAATGCCGCTTCCACTAGCGTCCTCCGCAGCGTGTCCGGCTTGACATCAAATGACGCGTGGGCGGTAGGTTACGCCTACTCCAGTTCTACCGGCCCCATCAGCGCTCTCATTGAGCATTGGGATGGCAGCAGTTGGACGATCGTACCGAGCGCTAACCCGGATCTCCCGTCGGCTTCTCTCGACGGCACAGTTGCCGTCGCCTCCGCTGACGTTTGGGCTGTGGGGGCGCAGATCTCAACCAGTGGTCCGCCGTTTACATGGAAAACGCTCATCGAGAAATGTGGCCCGGCGCCCGCACCCACACCCACTTCCACGGCGCCTCCCACGCTCACCCCTACGCCCATGTCCGTGGGGGGAGTCGTTGAACTCCTGGTGCCCCCGCCTGCCTCAGAGAGTCAGACAGGGCATTCAACGTCGGCGCGTCTTCCGTACATCGTGGTAGCGGGCAGCCTCCCATTCGCTCTGGCAGCGGGTGGCTGGTACGTCCGGAGACGGTGGCTGAGATAGGCGGTCCCCTGCGCCCGGTCATCGAGGTCGTCGTGCCCCGCGCCATCGACATGCACATCCACCCGCCCAACGAGCCGGGGGCGCGGCCGTCGCGCTTCGCCGAGGCGCTGCGCTCCTACTTCCGCTCCTCACCGCCGCCCGCCGACGCCGACGAGATGGCGGCTTACTACGCGGAGCGGGATGTCTTCGGCGTGCTGCTGGCTTCGGACTGGGAATCGACCACCGGCGAGCCGCCCGTCCGCAACGATTGGGTGGCGGCCATCGTGCGCAAGTACCCGCGACAGTTCGTCGGGTTCTGCTCGGTGGACCCCTGGCAGGGCGGCAAAGCCATCGATGAGGTCCGGCGCAGCGTGGAAGAGTTGGGCCTGCGCGGCGTCAAGTTTCACCCCAGCCTCCAGCGGTTCTACCCCGACGACCGCCGGTTCTATCCGCTGTGGGAGGTCTGCGCGCGGCTCGGCGCGCCGGCGCTGTTCCACAGCGGCATGACCGGCATCGGGGCGGGAATGCCGGGCGGCGGCGGCGTCAAGACCCACTACTGCGCCCCCATCCCCTATATCGACGACCTGGCGGCGGACTTCCCGGCGCTGACCATCATCATGGCCCACCCGGCCTTCCCCTGGGTGGACGAGCAGATCGCGGTCCTGCTCCACAAGGCGAACGTGTTCATGGACCTCTCCGGCTACTCGCCCAAGTACTTCCAGCCGCAGCTCGTGCAGTACGCCAACACCCTGTTGCAGGAC
>JACPQO010000108.1 GCA_016190405.1 Chloroflexota bacterium
ATTCCGTTCCCCACGTCGTAGCCAGAGCCGTCAGCGAAGACGTAGCCGTACTTGCTGCCGAAAGAGCAGGGAGAGCCTGGGGGAACACATATTGGGGGGGTCACCTCGTTGAACTTCCAGACCCGTACCCCGTTCGAGAAGTTGTTGTTGCCCACGGTGTACAGGTGGAGCGCCCCGCCGCCGTCCCGTATCCCCCAGACAGCGGCGAGGTCGCAGAAGTCAAACTGAACCCCGTTGAACGTCCACGAGACCCCGTTCCAGCTGCCCCAGCCCCAGCAGGTGACATAGTAGCCCTCATTGGCGCTGAGTACAGTGAGGGCATAAGGGTTGGCGTTGACGAACGGGCTCGTGAAAATCGTGCTCCAGCCGATGCCATCGAACCGGATTATGCGCACGCCGCCAACAATTACGTGCACGTTCCCGGGTGTGCCGCTGATGTCGCCCAATCCGTTGACGCCGACCTCGGCCGGGAGGACCTGGGGTGTCCAATTGGCGCCGCCGTCCGTCGACCGGAATATGCGGCCGCCCCGGTCAGCACCGCACCCCGCCGCCTGCCCAGCCGTACACCTGTACGCCAGCGCGTAGACGTCCGATGCGCCTGTCCCGAATACTTTCCCCATGGAGTGGCCGGGGAGAGAGAGGACCTGGCTCCAGTTGGAGCCCTCCCAGTGGAAGACAAAGCCCTGGGGCACGTCCGTGGGGACGGTCACCGATACGTAGACATCATTCGGTGCGCTGGACCAGATGCCTGCCGGGACAGCTCCGGCCGGCAGCCCCGGGATGGTCACTACCTGCCAGACGGGCTGCGCCTGGGCCATCGGCGTGGGCTTGGCCACGCTGCCCCAGAACAGCAGTAGCGCCGCCGCCAGGAGCGCCATGGTGACGCTCGCCAGAACGAGTGCTCTCATCGTTCGCCCCTCTTTCGGCCCGCCCGACGTGTTAGACTAAATGGCGCACGGGTGTGATCCCACGCGCCCGTTGCCCTTTGGCCCCTGCGGTCCCACCCGCCGGGGCTACTCATTGTCCTCTTAAACGACTGAAGCCGACCGCCCCCGGTCGGCTCCTCCTGAAGCTGCCAGCGGCGTCACCCCCCTGCATCCACCGCCGCTGAATCCCGATTATCTTCGATTTAACCAATTATCGCCGCGATTTTAGTCCTCTCCCAATCCCTTGTCAAGGTATCTGTACGTCGATTTTCAGGATTTCCTCCGCCGATGGGCGGATCCCTGTCGTCCACCGTCCCGGAAACCGACGCTGACCGCTTATCATAGAGTCCGCATCACAGTTCACCCACGGAGGAACGCCATGCCTGAACCAATCGGCTTCATCGGCCTGGGGATCATGGGCCGCCCCATGGCCCGCAACCTGCTACGCGCGGGCTATCCGCTCACGATCTGGAACCGCAGTCGCCCCGGCATCGACGAGCTGGCGCGGGACGGGGCCCAACCAGCTGAGAACGCCCGCGCGGTCGCCCAGCGCTCCGACATCGTGATCACTATGGTCGGCGACTCCCCGGACGTGGAGCAGGTCGCGCTGGGCCCGGGCGGGATCAGCGAGGGCGCCCACCCGGGCCTCGTCCACATCGACATGTCCACCATCTCGCCCGAGGTGACCCGCGCCATCGCCGCCCGTCTGTCCGCCGCCGGCGTCGACATGCTGGACGCGCCGGTAAGCGGCGGCGAGCAGGGGGCCATCAACGCCACTCTTTCCATTATGGCCGGTGGCAAGGAACAGGTCTTCGAGCGTTGCCGTCCCGTTCTGGAGGCCCTGGGCAAGAAGCTCGTGTACTGCGGCCCCCACGGCAGCGGCCAGGTGGTCAAGCTCTGCAACCAGATAATCGTGGGCCTGAACAACCTGGCCGTCTGCGAGGCGCTGGTGTTCGCAGCCAGGGCCGGCGTCGAGCCGCGGCGGATGCTGGAGGCGGTGGGCGCCGGCGCCGGCAGCTCCTGGGCGGTCCTCAACCTGGCGCCCAAGATGCTGGAGCGCGACTTCCGGCCCGGCTTCAAGGTTGCCCACCAGCAGAAGGACCTGCGGCTGGCCCTGGCCACAGCGCTGGAACGGCACGTCCCCCTGCCGGGCACCGCCCTGGTGCAACAGCTGTTCGCAGCCGTGGAGGCCGACGGCCTGGGCGGCGAAGGCACCCAGGCGCTGGTCAAGGCCCTGGAGAAGCTGGCCGACGTAACCGTTGGCTAGCGGCAGCGGCGCACACGGAAGCGAGGCGCCGCGGGGCGCCTCGCTCCTCCCTCCCTCTGGGCCGGCTGCGGGGGCAACGCCGGAGTTTGGTAGTGGGCGACCTCCGGCACGCTCCATCCCGCTGCCTGGCAAAACATTCTAGACGATTGATGAGCTATGTCAAGTGCTTTCCCCTCCGCCGGGACCCGGGCTCAATAGCCGCAGCGCTTGGCATCGGCTAGAATGGACTTAGACCGATACTAGAAGGGAACGTGGCCATGGTCACCGAAGAGGTGGTAATGGAGGCCCTGAAAGAGGTCTACGACCCGGAGCTGCACTACAATATCGTCGATCTCGGGCTCGTCTACGACGTAGAGGTGACGGACGGCAGCGTCCGCATCCTGGCGACCCTCACCACACCCGCCTGCCCCATTGGCCCCATGATCATCGAGCAGATACAGGAGAACGTGGGACTGCTGCCCGGGGTCAAGGACGTGGACGTGGAGATCACCTTCGACCCCATGTGGAGCCCCGAGATGATGAGCGAAGAGGCACGGGCCGACCTGGGGCTGGACTGACCCCCGACGATGTCCGTTCTAGAGGGAGATTCACGGTGCAGGACCGCTACCCCGGCATCCTGACCATCGAGATCAAGTACTGCGTCGTCTGAGGGTACCTGCCCCTGGCCGCCTGGATGGCGACCGAGATCTGGCACGACTTCGCCGAGGACGCCCCGGTCACCCTGATCCCCGTGGCCGACGGCCGCCTGGAGGTCTACGCCAACGGCGACAAGCTGTTCGACCGCAAGGGCGAGGACGGCGCCTACCCCGACATGAGGAGGGTCCGCGAGATCAAGGCCGAGATCAAGCGCCGGCTGGAGTCCGCAGCCTCGGCCTAGCCGGGACCGCGCTGACCCGTACCCTCTCCCTTGAGGTGATGACCAGAATAATTCTGGTTCCCCGCGCACTGAAGTGCGCGGCTCCCAATTGGAGCCGCCGACTTCAGTCGGCGGGGTTGTATTATCACTAGAAGTCCTGCGCCAGCAGAAACGCCGCCGTCGCCCTGAGCTCGTCCGCCGCCGGCGACTTGAAATCGATGGCATCCAGCGCGGCCAGCGCCGCCGTCTTCCGTTCCTCAGCCAGTCCCCGGCAGTACTCCCGCGCCTCCAGGGCATACATCGCGCGCAAGACCAGCGACACGTCGCCATCGCTCAGTTCGGGCCTCGAATAGGCGCTCCGCAGCTCCTCCAGGGTCGAGCCCTCAGCGTGCGACAAGGCGTAGACGGCCGGCAGCGATTTCTTGCGGCGGCGGATGTCCGCGGCCGCTTCCTTGCCGGTCTGGCTCTCGGCCCCCCAGACCCCGAGCATGTCGTCCCGAAGCTGGAAAGCCACGCCTAGCAACCGGCCGCAGCGGCCCATCGCCTCCAGAAGCGGGGCGTCACCGCCACCCACCAGGGCCCCCAGCCCCAGCGAGGCATCGAACAGCGCCCCGGTCTTCTTCTCGATCATCTCCAGATAGGCCGCGAGGCCCACGTCCAGGCGCTCCTCGAAAGACAGGTCCATGGCCTGGCCCTCCACCATCTCCAGCGTGGCTTCGTCCAGGATGCGGGCCGCCTTCAAGACAGCGCCCGGCGGCAGCCCACGCTCCACCAGTCCAAGCAGCGACACGTGAGCCAGCGCGAGCAGGACGTCCCCCGCGTTGATCGCCTGGCCCTCGCCCCAGAGACTCCAGACCGTGGGCCGGTGCCGCCGCTCCCGGTCGCGGTCCTGGATGTCATCGTGGACCAGGGAGAAGTTGTGCACCAGCTCCAGGGCGACTGCCGCGGGCAGCGCCCGCCGCCACTCCCCGCCCACCGCCTGGCAGGCCAGCAGGCAGAGCGAGGGACGCAGCGCCTTGCCGCCCCCCGCCTCGGCCGGCCGGCCGTCGGCGTCTTCCCATCCCAGGTGATAGCGGACCATCCGGTACAGCAGCGGCGGGTCGTCGCGGGTCAGGAGGGAGCGGAGATGCACGTCCACCTCCCGCCGGTAGCGGGCCAGGATGGCCGCGGGCGGCAAGGCCTACTCTCCTACGAGGTGGACGACGATCTCCCGGTCGCGCCCGTGGTCCAGCTCCACCAGAAAGATGCGCTGCCACTGGCCGAACACCAGCTCGCCGCCCACGATGGGCACCGCCTCACTGGCCCCCAGCAAGAGATGCTGGCAGTGCGAGTGACCGTTGGGGCGCTCGCCGTTGTAGGAAAAGGCGTGCGCGTAGCGGTTGTGCAAGTAATCGTGGCAGGCCGGCGCGATCTTCTCCAGCATCTGCTCCATGTCGGCTATGAGCGCCGGCTCGTTCTCGTTGATCCGGATGGCGGCCGTCGTGTGCTTGGCAAACACGACAGCGAAGCCGTTCTTGACGCCTGACTGCCGGGTGGCCTCCAGCACCTTCTCTGTTATGTCGATGAACTGAGGGCCCCTCTCTGTACGGA
>JACPQO010000092.1 GCA_016190405.1 Chloroflexota bacterium
CCGACCAGCTCATCGAGGAGGCCCGCCGCATCGGCCTCAGCGGCGTCAACATCAGCGAACACGACCGCCTCTGGGACCCCCACCAGCTCGAGGAGTTCCGCCGCCGCAGCGGCCTGTTCGTCAGCCGCGGCATGGAGGTCTCCACGGACATGGGGCACATGATCGTGGTGGGGCTGGACCGCTACGTGCCGGGAATCCGGCGGGCCACGGAGCTGCGCCGCGTGGTGGACGAGGCCGGCGGCTTCATGACCGTGGCCCACCCGTTCCGCCACTTCTTCGACCCCAGTCACTTCCGCCGCGACGGCCGCCCGCCTTTCGAGATGACGCCGGAGCAGGCAGCCGAGCGGATGGCCGTGTTCCGGCTGGTGGACGAGATCGAGGTGGCCAACGGCGGCTGTACCCCCCACGAGAACCAGTTCGCCCTGCGGGTGGCGCGGCTGCTGGGGAAGCGGGGTATCGGCGCCAGCGACTGCCACTCCACCAACGGCGTCGGCTACTACGTGACCGTGTTCGAGGAGCGACTCCAGCATCAGGAGCAGATGCTGGAGCTGCTGCACGCCCGCCGGTTCTACCCGGCGCAGGGGCTGGCCGCGGGAGAGCTGCGGCCGTACGAGGAGCAGCGGCTGCCGGCGAAATAGGGGAGGATTCGAGCATCCGTTCTAGCCAGCGGCCGCCGCCGGTGCTACAATGGCGGCGGTTTGGCCACGAATTACGTTTCCCTGGACCTGGAGACCACCGGCCTCGACGCCGAGGCTGATGTCATCATCGAGATCGGCGCCGTCCGCTTCGACAGCGACGGCGTTCGGGACCGCTTCTCGGCCCTGGTCAACCCACGGCGGTCGATCCCGCCGCGCGTGCAGTCGCTCACGGGCATCAGCGAGGCCGATGTCCGCGGGACACCCCCTCTGGAGGTCGTCGCCGGCGACCTGGAGCGCTTCCTGGACGGCGCTGTCCTGGTGGGCCACAACGTCATCGGCTTCGACGCGCGCTTCCTGGACGCCGCCGGCATCCGCCATGGGGACGCGATCTACGACACGCAGGATCTGGCCACGCTCCTGCTGCCCGGCCTGCCGGAGTACGGCCTGGCCGCCTTGTGCGAGCGCTTGGGGGTCGCCTTCCCGGTGCAGCACCGCGCCCCCGCCGACGCCGAAGCGACCCGCGAGCTGTTCCTGGCGCTACAAGAGGTCGCCTGCCGCCTGCCGGTCGACGTCCTGGGCCAGGTGGCCCAGTGGCTGACGCCCACGGCCTGGCCCTGGCGCGGCTTCTTCCGCGAAGCCTGGGAGCTGGCCCTCGCCGGTCCGTCGGCCGCCCGGCCCTTCCGTTTGGACCCGCCGGCGATGGCCCCTGCGCTGTCGCCGCAGCGACAGCCGCGGGCCGTGCCGGCGGAGCGATCGCTGGCCGTTCTGGCCTCGGCGCGTCAGCGGCCCGAGGTCCTGCCCCAGTTCGACGAACGGGCCGAACAGCAGGCGATGGTCTGCGCCGTCGCCGAGGCCCTGAACGAGGGGCAGCGGCTGTTGGTGGAGGCCGGTACGGGCACCGGCAAATCGCTGGCGTACCTCATCCCCGCCGCCTGCCAGGGCCTGGCGAACGGCCGCCGGGTTGTCGTCTCTACGGCCACGATCAACCTCCAGGACCAGCTGACCGGCCAGGACCTGCCGGCCCTGCGGGCGTTGCTCTCGCCGCCCCCCTGGAGGCCTGAAGGCGCTTCGCTACAGCCGCCGCCCACCTGGAGGCCTGAAGGCGCTCCGCTACAGCCGCCGCCCACCTGGAGGCCTGAAGGCGCTCCGCTACAGCCCCCCGCTGGCGGCGGCGAGCTGCGGACCTGCCAGCTCAAGGGGCGTCGCAACTACCTGTGCCTGAGGCGCTTCGCCGCCCTGCGCGCCGCTCCCAGCCTGAGCGACGACGAGGCGCGCATCGCCTCCCGCATCCTCCTCTGGTTGACCCAGACCCAGACGGGGGACCGGGCCGAGCTCCGGCTCACGCAGGCCGAGGAGGCGGTGTGGCGGCGGCTCAGCGCCGAGGGCGCCGACTGCACTGCCGATAGCAGCCCGTTTGTGGTGGAGGGCACCTGTTTCCTGCAGCGGGCCCGCCGCGCCGCCGAGGCCGCCCACATCGTGGTGGTGAACCACGCTCTGCTCCTGTCCGATGTCGCGTCCGGGGGCCGCCTGATACCGCCCTACGAACACCTGGTGGTGGACGAGGCGCACCACCTGGAGGAGGAGGCGACCCGTCAGTTCGGGTTCCGCGGCGGCGAGAGCGACGTGGCGGAGCTGTTGGACCGCTGCGAGGGCGTGGCGCCGGCCCTCCAGAGCGCCGTCCGCAGCAGCCGGGCCGCCCTGGGGCCGGGCGCCCAGCTCACCGGCATCGCCGATGTCCTGAGGCGCGCGGCCGGCCGCGCCCGCCCGCGGCTGCGGGAGCTGTCGCGGCTGCTGCTGGCCTTCCTCCGCCAGCACACGCTGGAGGAGCAGGAGCCCCGCCTGCTGGTCAACCGGGGCACGCGGGCGCAGCCGGACTGGTCCAACGTGGAGATCCTGTGGGAGAACCTGCGCCTGGGCCTTCAGGAGACGCTGTCGCTGCTGGAGAAGCTACACAGCGCACTGCGGGACGCCGAGGGCCTGGGAATGTCGAACTTCGAGCTGCTCCTGGCGGACGTGGGCGTCCTGGCCCAGCAGGGACAGGAGCTGGTCGCGGGGCTCAGGGTGGCCCTGGAGCAGGACGACCCGCAGCGCATCGTCTGGCTGGAGCGAGACCGCGGCGACGGTGGCCTGCTCGTTTCCTGGGCGCCCCTGCGCGTGGACGAACTGCTGCGCGATCGCTTGTACGCCGAGCGCAGCAGCCTGGTCCTCACGGGCGCCACCCTCACCAGCCGGGGCAACTTCGACTATATCCAGGAGCGGTTGGGCCTGGAGGAGGCCAACACCCTGGCCCTGGGCTCGCCGTTCGACTACGAGCGGGCGGCCCTGATTCTGGTCCCGCGGGACATGCCGGAGCCCACCTGGCCCGACTACCTGGAGGCGATCAGCCGGGCCATCGTGGAGCTGGCGCGGGCCTCTGAGGGACGGGCCCTGGTCCTGTTTACCTCATACGCCAGCCTGCGGGCGGCGCACGCCCTGGCCCGGGGCCCCTTACAACAGGAGGGGATCGAAGTCCTGGGCCAGGGGATCGACGGCTCCGCCCGCTACCTGGTGCGGGCCCTCCAATCCAACCCCCGCTGCGTGGTCCTGGGCACGGCCAGCTTCTGGGAGGGCATCGATGTCGTGGGCGATGCGCTGTCGCTGCTCATCGTCACGCGGCTGCCCTTCACTGTCCCCACGGAGCCGGTCTTCGCCGCCCGCTCAGCGCTGTACGATGACCCCTTCAGCCAGTACGCCCTGCCGCAGGCGGTGCTGCGCTTCAAGCAGGGGTTCGGCCGGCTGATCCGCAGCAAGACCGATCGCGGCGTCCTGGTCGTCCTGGACCGGCGGATCGTCAGCAAGAACTACGGCCAGGCCTTCCTGGAATCGTTGCCTGCCTGTCCGGTACGGGAGGCGATGCTGCGGGAGATGCCGGGGCTGGTGCGGGGCTGGCTGGGGGCTCCAGCCACGGGGGCCAGGGCGGAGGCGGGAGAGCGGGCGACCTACCCTCCGTAGGGCGCAGATTGCCCGTGGTACAATCCCTGAGACCCCACTGGAAGGAGCTTTCGATGGGAGGGGCTACCCCGGACGTAGTCCTTCGGACGGTGGGCCTGAGCAAGCGCTACGGACGGCTGCTGGCGCTGGCGGACCTGAACCTGGAGGTGCGCCGCGGGCAGGTGTACGGCTTCCTGGGGCCCAACGGGGCGGGCAAGACCACCACCATCGCCCTCATTTTGGGGCTGATCGCCCCCAGCAGCGGCCACGTCGAGATGTTCGGCCTGGACACGCGGGCGCATCTGGCGGAAGCGCTGCGCCGCGCCGGTGCGATCCTGGAGGGGCCGTCGTTCTACCCCCTGCTATCGGGCCGCGACAACCTGCGGGTGTGGGCAGCGCTGTCGGACGGGGTCAGCTCGCAGCGGCTGGATGAAGTACTGGAGCTGGTGGGGCTAAAAGCGCGGGGGCGGGACAAGGTGCGCACCTACTCGTTGGGCATGAAGCAGCGGCTGGGGCTGGCGGCGGCGCTCATGCACGACCCGGAGCCGCTGGTGCTGGACGAGCCCACTAACGGGCTGGACCCGGCGGGGATGCGCGAATTCCGCGAGATTATCGGAGAGCTGGGACAGATGGGAAAGACGGTGTTCGTGTCCAGCCACCTCCTGGGCGAGGTCGAGCAGATGTGCGACCACGTGGGCATCGTGAAGGAAGGCCGGCTGCTGACCCAGGGGGCGGTTACGACCCTGCTGCGCCGGGGCGAGGCGCTGGAGATGCGGGTCACCGAGCCCGATAGGGCGGTGCAGGTGCTGGCGGGGCTGGACTGGGTCACGGGGGTGAAGCGCGATGGCGATAGCCTGACGGTGGAGGCGCCGCGAGAGCGGGCCGCCGACCTGAGCCGCGCCCTGGCCGAGCAGCAGATATACCTCCACGAGCTGCGCCCGCGCGACAGTAGCCTGGAGGACTTCTTCCTGGAGGTGACCGGTGGCGACCTGGCCAACGGCTAGCGTGCTGGGCGCTGAGTTGCTTAAGGTGCGCAAGCGCTGGATGCCCTATGTCCTGTTCCTGGTGATGGTGGCCGGAGCGGCTATCCAGATATGGCTGGCCGGCTACGTCTCCTGGCAGGAGGATGATCCAGAATTCCAGATAGATGCCCTACGCACGTTCACGCTGCCGTGGTCGCTGACAGCTCTTCTGGACAGCGGGCAGTTCTGGGGCTCGATACTGGTGGGGATCCTGGCGGCCTCGGTGGTGGCCACGGAGCAGACGTGGGGAACGGTGCGGCAGGCGCTCATCCGCGGGCAGCCCCGCCGGCAATACCTGACGACCAAGCTCCTGGGTATCATCGCCATAGCTGCCGTAAGCCTGCTGCTCGCCCTTGGGGTCGGCGTCTTGTTCTCGGTGGCTGCCTCGGCCGCCGGCGACCTGCCGATCACGCTCGATGCGGTGGTTGGCCGGTCGACCACGCTGATGGTGCCGGGGCGGGAGATATCGGTCTCGCCCGGGGAGATCGTGCTGATGGTCCTGCGGGCCGGCTACGCGATCGTACCCTACGGGCTTCTGGCCTTCTGTCTGGCGGTAGTTGGCCGGTCGACCACGCTGGGGGTGGCGGGGATCGTTGTGTTCATGTTCGGGGAATCGATCCTCCTGGCCATTCTGGGCGGGATCGGCGGTGTGGCCGCCGACGCGCGTGCGTTTTCCATCGGGCACAACGTGGTAGCGCTGCTGGCCGTGAACCGTATCGGCGGATTTCCTGACTACAACGCCTTCAGCCCGCGCGACCGCCCGCTGGCGTCGGAGCTGCCCGACCCCGGCGTGGCGGCGCTGGTCTTGGCCCTGTATTGCCTGGCTTTTCTGGCCATCGCCTTCTGGGTGTTCCGGCGGCGGGACGTCCACGCTTGAGGCCCGAGGGAGCCACGAGCCACGAGCCGTTGCCGGGACGGAAGACGGAGCGGAACAGCGAGATTAGGGTCAGCGGACGGCGGACGGTCCTGCGCTCCATGACCGACGAGGATATTGCGGACGTGGAGCGCTGGTATCGCGAGGCAGCGGGCGCCGTCCACGGCCTCGCCCGCCAGGACGATCGCTACAGCGTCCTGAACCTCCACTACCAGTTGGAAGCCGCCGAGGCCGATACGGAAGGCGGCCTGCTCGCCATCGCGCGGCGGGACGACCCCGCGCCGATCGGGCTGCTGGACTACCGGGCGAACTCTCCCGCGCCCGGCTGGCTGACGGTACGTTTCATCGCCGTGGCCAGGGAGTACCGGGGTTGGGGATACGGCTCGGAGGCGGTGCGCTTGCTGGAAGGGGAGGCCGCTCGCCAGTGGGGAGCGGAGCGCTTTCGGGCGGGGGTGGATGTCCGGAACGGGCTGGCGCTCTACTTTTGGCTGAGGTTAGGGTACCGGGCGCTGCACGGGCCCCCAGGGCCCGGCGGCGCCGAGGACGTGATCTGGATGACGCGCGAGGTAGCGTAGCCGGCAGGGGGCTGAGGAGACGGGGGCGATGAGCCGGTTGGCCAGCGTTCTGACCCACCACCCCCAGACCACCCCAGATTCCTTCGCGAAGATGCCGTCTGGCCTTGGACAGGCGCGATGCCGCTCAGAATGACATGATCGAACGCGTGCTATACTCCAGGCTGATGAGCCGTCTCCCTGGCATGGCGCTGCTGCTGGCACTGGTGGCGTCGGCTGTGGCGGTGGTGGCGTGCGGAGACGAGGCCCCTCCGGCGGGCTCGCCGTCGCCCACTCGCAGCCCGTCGACGGGAACGCCCTCCGCCACCGTAACGACGACGCCGTCGGCCACGCCGTTCCAGGGCACCCGCGGGCCGGTGGAGGCGTCGCCCTCGCCAAACCTGCCGTTGGGCGGCGCCCTGCTGGTGGACGTGCGCGCGGCGCGACACGAGGGGTTCGACCGCATCGTGTTCGAGTTCCAGGGCGGCCTGCCGGGCTACCGGATCGAGTACGTGCAGCCGCCCATCCTGGGTGACGCCTCCGGCCTGCCCATCACCATCGAAGGCGCTGCCTTCCTGCGGGCCCGCTTCCGGTCGGCCGCCGCTCACGACCCCGACACCGGTGCGCAGACGTACACCGGCCCGCGGGAGCTGTCGCCCGGCCTGCCCTCGCTCGTTGAGGCGCAGGAGACCGGCGACTTCGAAGCTATCCTCACCTGGGTGCTGGGGCTGACGGAGGAGGCCGACTTCCAGGTGTACGACCTCCAGGACCCCTACCGCATAGCCATCGACGTGGGCCATCCGTAAGGGGAGCCCCAAGCAGGAGGAGCGATGCAGGACGTCTCCCGCTACATCGACGACCACCTGAACGAGTCCATCGCCGAGCTGGCGGC
>JACPQO010000096.1 GCA_016190405.1 Chloroflexota bacterium
CTTCCCACCGCGCGCATAGCGTTGGTGCTGCAGTTCTGCTCGTGGTCGGCGTGGAGGATGAACAGGATGTCGATGGCCCGCTCCAGCACCGGGTCCGGCCGGTACTTGGGCTCGGCCATCTTCCAGAGCATGGAAAGGAAGTTGCCGGTGTAGCTCAGATCGTTATCTGGGTAGACATAGGGGAGGCCGCGGCTGTGGCGGTAGGCGAAGCCGGCGATGGTGGGCATCTTGGCGATAAGCCGCCAGGTCTGCTTCTCCCTCGACTCCGGGTCATCGACGTGCTTGGCGTCGGGGTAGAAGGTGGAGAGCGCAGCCACCGTCCCCACCAGCATGCCCATAGGATGAGCGTCGTACTGGAAGCTCTCCATGAACTTCTTGTTGTTCTCGTGGACCCAGGTGTGGTAGGTGATGTTGTGGGTCCACTCCCGAAGTTGCGGCTCGCTGGGCATTTCGCCGTAGAGGATCAGGTAGGCGGTTTCCAGGAAACTGCTCCGCTCCGCCAGCTCCTCGATGGGGTAGCCCCGGTACTCCAGGATGCCGCGGTCACCGTCGATGTAGGTGATGGCGCTGCGACAGGACGCCGTGTTGGTGAAGGCCGGGTCGTAGACCATCAGCCCGAAGTCTTGATCGGAGTCCTTGATCTGGCGGAAGTCCATGGCCCTCACCGTCCCGTCGACAATGGGGATCTCGTAGGTCCGGCCGGTACGGCCGTCGGTCACGGTCAGCGCGTCCTTAGACATGGTGCGCCTCCTTCGTTTGCGGACAAAACTACTGCGGTTGCCTGGGCACTTATCTTTAGCTTGCCGTTCCTATCTTAGCCCCATCTCCGCCTCCAACGCATCCAGAAGGGCGTGGTAGCGCTCGTGGACGCCGGGGCCCATCACCTCCGTCTCCACCCGTTCGAACCGCTCCTCCATCTCACTCTGGTCTTCCGCGCTGAGGACCTCATCCGCCATAGGGAAGAGCACGTTCTCCTCTTTCCAGATGTGCTCCCGCAGCAGCTCCACGTAGCCGCGGGCGTTCCTGGCCATGATGCGGGCGGCCTGTTCGTCCCCGCTCTCGTAGTCTTCGATGGCAGCGGCGATGGCCCTGACGTAGGCCCGCCCCTCGTCGTGCTCGAACAGCATGACGGCGATGGGCCCTCCGTCGCGGGGCAGGCCGCGCTCCTGCAAGCGGGGGAACAGGTTCTCCTCCTCCTTGCCGTGATGGCACTCGTCGGCAAAATTCCGCACGAAGTCCACCGCCTCCCGGAACAAGTCCGATCGCACTGGCTCGCCAAGCTCGAGCCGGGCGACGGCCGTCTCCAGCACCGCCAGCATCCGCTCTATGGCGCGGTGCTCCATCTTGAGCTCTTCCGTAGCCGTCAAACAGTCCTCCCTGCCAGACGCAGCCTATCCAACCGCCATCATATCCCGCAGAGCGCCGCGCTGGCACCCGTCCATATGGTCCATCTCTGAGGGGCCGTCCGTCACATTGGCCCTAAAGCTGCTCCCTGGAGACATCGCGGGAGTTGTGCGCCGGCCCCACTCGCTTTCCGTCCAGGACCCGGAGCAGGTAGCGTTCGCCGCCGGAGAGGACGGCGGCGAAATGCTCGCTCACCACCTCCTCGAAGGCGGGACAGATCCGTTCCTCCAGGGGCGCCACGCGGTAGCCGCGGAGCCTGCTCAGGGAGATGACGCCGGGCCGAAGCTGGCTGAGCGGGACGTCGGCCAGGATCCAGTCCTCGAACATCTGCATGCGCAGCGCCGCTATCATAGGGACGTAGCCATCGCTGGTACGGCCAGCCAGGGCATCGATGTTCTCCTTGGAAAGGGGGACCGCGCTGCTATCGGTCGTCTTCACTTCCAGGGCGTACTTCTCGCCGGCGGCGTTCGCCACGTCGATGTCGGCGCCCTGGACACCCCGTTCGGTGAAATGGTGGAAGCCGGCGTTGTAGAAGGCGATGGCCAGCAGCTTCTGGGTGATCTTGCCGAAGATGCCGGGCCCGTACTGTTGCCGCAGCTTGCGGAGCTGATAGAAGGTCGCGGTCTTCATGTCGCCCCGCGTCAAACCCTGACGACTTTTGGCCCGCCCTGTTCGGTCCAGTCGACGAAGTCGTACACGGCCTTGCTCTTGGTGACGTTGGCCATAAGGAGCTTCCGCAACTCGTCGTCCGGGGTGGCTATGATCACTTTACGCCAGGAGGCCACGTCCTCCAGGACGCCGACCAGCCTTCGCTTCGTGGCCGAGCCGAGGCTCTGCGCGGGATCGTCCAGCATCAGGAAACCGAAGGGCTGCGCTTCTCCAGCCGCCCGCGCCAGGCCCAGGAATATCGAAAGAGCCAGGCAGTTGAAGTCCCCCTGGCTCAGGATGGGCGTGGGGTCGGCGCCATCGGTGGTCTTGAAAGAATAAGAGTTGAGCCCGCTCCGGACGTCCTCCGTGACCTCGATCATCAAGCCCGATATGGCTGGATGGTCCGCCATGCGCCTGAAGTATTCGCTGAGAGACGCCCCGGCAGCCTGTATCTTGTCCTGGGCCTCCTCGCGGGAGACCGTGGCCAGGGAGCTCCTGATCACCTGCACGTCCTCCACCAACTGCGCCGCCTCGCCCCGCAGCTCATTCAGTTGGGCCACCTCCGGGCTCTCCCAGATGCGCTCGACGAACCTGCGTTTTTGCTCGTACCTGATGATCTCGTCGATGGTGCGCAGCTTCGCCAGCTGGTCGTAGATGCCGCCGCTGCCGCTTATCCGCTGCCTCTTCTGCTCTATGGCCTTGCCGATTCGCTCCAGATCGGCGTCGATCTCCGCCAGCCGGGCGCGCATGAGCGCCGCCGGGTCATCCACCCTGCCCACGATCTCGCGGCCGAGGGCGCGGCCGACCTGGCCCAGCCAGCCGGCCACCTCCGACGCGGCATCCCGGACGCCCTTCTCCAGCTTCTCCAATTGGGTTCTCAAGGACTGGATCCCATCAATCTGAAAGGCGTGGGTCTCCCGTTGCCTGGCCAGCTCCTCGATCTCCTGTGAGAGGGTCTGCTCCCACTCGCTTTCCAGGTGGGCGAGCAGTTGGGGCGCCTGGCTGCCACACAGGGGACAGCGGCTCGCCGCGTCCGGCGCCGCCGTCTTGAGGTACTCTACGGCCTCGCGGACCAGGCCGGCCCTCTTGTCCATCTCGCGTATCCTGGTGTCCAGCTCGTCGACCTTTCCTTTCCGCTCGCGAAGACGCTGCGCCAGCGCGGTGGCATCGCCATTCTGTCGAATGAAAGTTTCCAGCTCCTGGCGCGCCTGCGCTTCCCTTTCCCTTGTGGCCTCATACTGTCCACTCAACTTGCCCAGCTCCTGCTGCTTCTTGGCCAGCGCCTCCTGCCTGACGACGTCAGGCGCCTGGGCCCACAGGCTGTCCAGTTGGTCCTTGGCCCACTGCCGGAACGTCTCTATCTCTTCGTATCGCTGGGGCGAGGCGACCTGCAGCTCCGGCACCTCCAAGTCGCGGGCCAGGGAGCGGATCGCCTCGGCGATCTCTCCGGCCATGCTCAGCGCCGCCTGCTCCGTTATCTCCTCCGGCCTGAGCCCCTGCGCCATGGCCTTCGCCTTCTCCTCCCGTATGAGGTTTTCGAAGGTCCGGATGCTTTGCTCCGCTCGTATCCGGAGGCCCTCGAAGGCGCCCTCCATGCTGCGTTGCCCTTTCTCCACGTCGGCCAGGCGGATCCCCCGCAGCAGCTCCCGGTACTCCGATAGCCCCAGCAGCCGGTCGATGGCGTCGTTCCGCTCCCGCGCTTCGTTGGTCAATATGGCCCGCACCGTCTCCTGGTGCTGGTAGACGGTGGTCATGAAGTCGCGGAAGGACGTGCGGAACAGGGCCGGCAGACGTCCGGCGGCGGCTTCCCCCTGGAGCCGGGTACCATCCGGGAGGACGACCATGAGGGTTCCGCCGGACCGGCGCTTGCTCCCGTCCAGCTCGCGTCTTACGGAGTATGAACCGTCGGGGCCGCTGAACTGCGCTTCGACGGCTACTGCGCCATCGGCCGCCTGACGGTTGGCGACCTCCCAGTCCAGGCGCTCGCGGATGCCCGACTTCTTGCCCACGCAGTCATCGCCGAAGAGGCACCACTCTACTGCGTTCAGGGCGCTGCTCTTACCCCGGTGGTTCTCGCCGACTAGCAGCACAACCGGTTCGTCGAACGTGAACACGCGCTCGTCGGTGAACCCGCGGAAGCCGTTGATTGTGAGTCGCGTCAGGTGGAACAAGGCACCGTCTTCTACAGCATGTCTTCCAGCTTGACCACGAGAGCGTCGAACCTACGCCTTAGGTGGCTCATGCGCTTAGCGAGTTCATCCTGGACGCCCTCAGCCCCGCTCGACTGAAACGAACTGACGATGGTTTCCCACAGGGCGAGCCTCTCTTCCGTGCGGCGCCCCGAGGCGCGGACCTGCTCTTCCAAACGCTGTTCGTAGCCCATTTTTGCTGCCGTTTCGTCCTCGGATTGTCTAGGTCATCTCATTCAAGCGGCACGGCCCCGCAGTTGCCCGGCGGCCCGGGGCTGTTAGTGGGCTGAGCGGGGCACGGGCGGGCTCCTTGCGGCGATTGCTCCTGGCGCCGCTCCGCGCGGGTGCGACGGCGGCGCCGCACCAATTCTAGACGATATGTTCTACCTGTCAAGGCCTCTGCCCCAGCAGGCGCGCCCGCCGATTCATGCTGTTGGGATTATCCGCACCCCACCATGAATAGTGGGGCATCAACGGCGCTGTTCGCCCCCGGGCGGAATATAACAGCCGATGGCCCCCCTGACCGTGAACGATCGGTGAAAAGCTCGCCGCACGCGCCCCGCCAGATACGATGCCCGTTCCGCGCCGCTGTTCTGTCAAGTAACGCTGCCCCTGCCTGTCCCCGTCTTACGCATATGAGGCCTGCTCACTGGTCGCCAAGCGCGGCCGCGGCCAGCAAAACAGGAGGCGTAGTTTGTCTCCCATAAAGGCGGTGATGGATGAGGAGATGCGATCAAGGGAGGGTGCGGGAGTGATCGAGAGCCAAGAGCTTCAATCGGCCCTGACAGCAGAGCTGCTGGCTGAGTCACAGCGGCCGCTACTGCCAGCAGAGCCCTTCCAGGGAGAGGCCCGCCCAGACCAACTGACCAGGCCCTTCAGGCTGCTGCGGCTTGGGGGCGTCGTCGCGGTGGCCAGTGCCCTGCTGACGGCCACCGTGACGCACCTCTCGATCGTCGGAGGGGTAGTGCCGCTGATGGCGGAGGCTTCGGTCCTGCTGGCCGTGGCGATGACCGGCGAGGCGATGCTACGATGGGCGGAAAAGCGGCTGCGGCGCGAGCGGGAACGGGCCCAGCGCATCTGGCTGAGCCGTCAGGCGGAGCTTCAGGAGATCGCCAGCCGGGATGACCTCACACAGCTCCAGAACCGGCGCTTCTTCTACGAGCGGCTCCAGGAGGAGCTGGTCCATGCCGACAGCCACAAGAAGCCTCTGTCCATCGTCATGATCGACGTGGACGACCTCAAGGCGATCAACGACGACTTCGGTCACCAGGTCGGAGACGTCGTGCTGCGCCAGTTCGCCCGAATCCTCAACCGCTATGCTCAGGAGAACTACGTGACGGCCCGCCTGGGCGGCGATGAGTTCGCGGTCATCATGCCGGGGGCCGACCGGCGGCGGACGGACGAGTTAGCCTGGCGGCTGTGGGACGAGCTGGCAGCCTCTCCGGTCTACGAGAGCGACACTGCCAGCATCTACCTGGGGGTGTCCATAGGCAGCGGCGGCTATCCCTGGGGCGGCAACGACATGGAGGAGATTATCCACTGGGCGGATGCCAAGCTGTACGCCAACAAACTGGAACGCAAGGGCCTCAAGGGTGCTGACCACAAACGAGCCGACAACCGCCTGGTCTCGGCTGTGGTGGGCGTCCTTTCCACTGCTCTGGAGATACGCGACAGGATGACGCACCACCATAGTCGGCGGGTGGCCCGGATGGCCGTGGTGGTGGCCAAGCAGATGGGGCTCTCGGACGAACTGGCGCTGGAGATCGAGTTCGCGGCGGCCCTGCACGACATCGGCAAGATAGGAGTGGCCGACAGCATCCTGCGCAAGGCCGACCCTCTGGAGCCCGCCGAGTGGAGAGAAATGCGCCGCCACTCCGAGCTGGGCTACGAAATCCTCAAAGGGATCGATTTCCTGCGCAGCGCCGCCGAGATCGTGTACGCGCACCACGAGCGCTACGATGGCAAGGGGTACCCCCGCGGGCTGGCCGGGGAAGAGATCCCCATCGGCGCGCGGGTGTTCGCGGTAGTGGACGCCTTCGACGCCATGACCTCGCGCCGTCCCTACCGCGACGCCATGTCCCGCGAGATGGCTACCATCGAGGTGGCCCGCACCGCCGCCACGCAGTTCGACCCGCGGGTGGTGGAGACGTTCCTGGCGGTCGTCCGTGGCGGCCCGGACGACTTCTACGGCGACGGCGACGAGGAGTTCGGTTCTCGCATCGTCGTCAACGCCGCCCGCCCTAAGGGCACCGAGACGACTATAAGTTGAAGCGAGCCGCCATCCGCGCACGGGTCGCCGGCATTCGCAGCTACGCCGGCATGGCGAGCCGGCGGGTCCACACAGTCTACAGGCTGGGCGCGATTGAGCCCAGTGCCCCCGCTATCGCCACGCTCAGCGTGGCCAGGGCGATGACGCAAACGGCGGCTACGAACGCAATTATCATGCCGTACTCGGCAAGACCCTGACCTTCTTCCTCCCTCAGTGGCGCCAGCATCAGGCGCATCGCGCTCTTCATTGGGCCCTCCTTCCCGCAGCCTCCGACACAAGACTAGACGCGCAAGCATGAGCCGATGGTTGGCCGTCGGGGTGAACAATTGGGGAAATCGCCGCTATCAGCCCATTCGTGCTGCCCGGTCCGCCACCACCAGGGGCCCCAGGAGCAACAGGGCGCAAGCGTAGCCGCCCAGGACATCGCTCGGCCAGTGGACGCCCAGGTAGACGTTCGCCGGCCCGTTGAAGACCAGGATGAACAGGGACAGGGCGCCCAGGGCCCAGCGGGCCGTCGTGGCCAGCGTCAGAGCGATCGAAAGATAGAGCAGGAAGCCGTACAGATACGTCCCGCTCATCACGTGGCCGGAAGGGAAGCTGGGGCTGGAGAAAGAGGCGCGCAGGTCCACCAGCTCCGCGCTGGGGCGCGGCCTATCGACAATGTCCTTGATGGAGGCTGCCAGCAGCGGCAGCAGGACAAGCCCTACGGCCAGGAGGATCGCCTGCCGGCGATAGCCCCGCAGCCAGAGGACCAGCGCGATGGCCGCCCCGGTAGCCAGGACCACTTCCGTAGAGACGACGGCTCGCACCGTGTCGGAGAAATCCTCGCCGGGGAAGGCCAGCCCCTGCGCCCAGGTGGTGATGCCCACGTCGCCCGGGAGAGTGTCATGGCGGGCCGCCAGGAACGTGAGGGCCAGCGTCAGTCCCAGGAGGGCCAGCCAGAGGGCGCCGGCGACTAGCAGGCCGAGCCGTGACATCGAGATGTCGACCCTGCCGGCGCTCCTTAGGCCAGCGGGAGTTGGTCTCCGCCGGACGCCGCCGAGCGGTAGATGGCGTCCACCGCCCGGTGCGCCTCCAGGGCCAGCCGGAAGTCCGGGAAGGGGTCCTTTCCCTGGGCGACGGCGCTGAGGAAGAAGTAGTCCTCCAGCGAGAAGCGGCGCAGGGCATCCTCAAAGGCGGGCTCCGCCAGGCCGATCTGCTGGAGGTAGCGGCGTCGCACCTCATCCTCCGAGATCGTCTCGGCCGGCTTGCCGTGGGCCTGGAAATGGATCGGGCCCAGGAAGTCGTCGTCGACGAAGAAGGCGCCGTTCTCGAAGAACAGCTCCAGCCGGCGCGTCGAGGGGCGTCCGATGACGTTGTGCCAGACCGACACCAGCTCCGCCTGTCCCCCGTCCTGGAACTCGATGTGGGCCAGGGCCAGGTCTTCCACCCCCTCGTGGCCGGCGAAGTTGCGGACGGAGCCGCGCACCGTGCGGATGTCCCCGCCAAACCAGCGCAGGACGTCCAGGTCGTGGATCGAGTGCTCCAGGAGGGCGCCTGAGCCGACCAGCCGGCGGTCCTTGCGCCACTCGCTGGCGTAGTGGCCCTGCACCGGGAAGAACTGGTCGTCGCGCAGGATTATGGCCATCAGCCGTCCCAGCGACGGGTCTTCCGTCAGGGCCTTGAGGACGGCGAGGATGGGAGAGTGGCGGAGGATGAGGCCCACGCCGGCCTTGACGCCGGCCCGTTCCACGGCGACCACCATCTCCTGCACGTCTGGCAGCGCGGCGGCCAGAGGTTTTTCGCAGAAGATGTGCTTGCCCCGCTCCGCGGCGCGCAGGACGAGCTCCTTGTGCCAGGCCGTGGGCACGCAGATGTAGACTACATCGATATCGGGCGAGTCGATGACCTCCGGCGCCTGCGTCGTCACCCACGGTACCCCCGCCGCCTCGGCGAAGGAGCGGGCGCGGGTCTCGTCCAGGTCGCAGACAGCGGCGTAGCGGACATCGACCAGGCCCAGGCGGATCAGGCCGCGGATGGCGCGGGAGTGAAAGCGCCCGATGAGCCCGCAGCCGATAAGGCCGATGCGGAGCGGCGGTGGCGACGACATCTAGCCCCTTATAGGGCAGGCGCGGGTCTGGGTCAAGCGGTCAGGAGGCCGCGCGTAAGGCGGTCCAGCGCCGGGCTAACGAAATCGGCGAGCGCATCGCGGCGCTCGGCCGACGTGGCCCCGGCGGGAGCGTGGCGACCGAGGAGGGCGTCCTCAAAGGCCATGAGGATGGTGTAGATCACCTGGCGGGCGATGGCCTGGACGTCGTCGCGGGGCAGCTCGCCTTTAGCCATGTAGCGCTCCAGAACGGAGGTCAGGCCGCTCTCCCACAGATTGGCCAGCCGCTGGTACTGCTCGCTGGCAGCCTCATCGCCGCCCAGCCCCTCCATGATGATGAGGCGCAGGAAGTCGCGGTTCTCGTCCATGATGTTGATCGCCCCGCGGACCATCCAGCGCAGGGTGTCCGCCAGGGGGACATCGACCGATACGCGTTGCAGCTCCTGGAGGCTGTTTACGAAGCCGCGCTCCTCCACCAGGGCGTCCAGCAGCTCGCGCTTGGACTGGAAGTGGTAGTAGATAGCGGCATCCGTGATCCCCGCCTCGCGGGCGATGTCGCGGACGGTAGTGCGGGCGAAGCCGCGCTCGGAAAAAAGGCGCAGGGACGCGTCCAGAATCTGCTGGCGGGTCTGGGGGCCCTTGCGGGTTCTCTTGAGCGACGGCTGGGCGGCGAGAGCGCGTTCCGCAGTCATAATCTCCCGGCTTGGTTGCTGGTCTCCAGACGAACGTAGCACCGCCAATCCTTCGGGTCAACGCGAGAAGGCCCGGCGTGGCGGGCGGACAGGCGCGGGAATGACGCAAACCGGCCCGTCCGACCGCTTGACAAATTCCCTCGCCCGTGCTAGAAATGAGTTCACAAGTTAGCGGGCGCTAATCTAAGAAATCGACTTGTCCTTAGCCGGAGGGTAGCCACCCATGGCAGTCGACGTTGATACGCTGGAGAAGCTGCGCAGCGAGATGGAGGTCGCCAAGCTGGACCTTACGTGGCTGAACCTCGACCATGAGCGCACCTGGGGCGTTCGCGCCAAGCCCGGCAAACGCGGCCTCACCCTGGACGAGGTTGAAATCGGGTCCTACGGCGAGGTCCCGGAGCAGAGCCAGAACCGCTCGATCAAGGCCAGGGGCTCCGTCGCCCGCCCGGACGCGCCCCGCGTGCCCGGGAGCTACGCCGGTAGGGCGGACGTCTACTCCGAAAACACCCGCCTTCTCTACGAGGAGGCTGTCCAGCGCCAGTGGTCCTCCGCCACGGACATCCCCTGGCAGGACATCCAGCCCCTTCCCGACGACATCGAGCGCGCCATGTGCCAGCTCTGCACCTTCCTTACGGAGGTCGAGTTCATAGCCGGCGACACGCCCGGACAGTGGCTGCCCAAGATCAACAGCGAGCACCACGAGGTCAAGCTCTTCCTGCTCACCCAGATCATGGACGAAGCGCGCCACCTGGACGTCTTCCGCAAGCGCGCCTTCGCCAACGGCGGCGGCCTCCTCACCTCTCTGCCCCAGAATGGCCTGCGGGTGATAATCGAGGCCAAGGACTTCACCGAGATGTCGGCCATCATGCACGTAGCCGCCGAGGGGTTCGTCCAGTCGATGTTCCGCATGGGCGAGTACATCGGCCAGAACGACGCCGAGAAGCGAATGTTCCGTCTCTGCGGCCAGGACGAGTCGCGGCACCTGGGCTTTGGCGTCATGCACCTCAAGTACGTGATCGAGAACGAGCCCTGGCGGCGCGAGGAGATCCACCACTACCTGGACAAGGTGGAGGGCACGCTGGCCCCTGACCCGCTGGACGGCGACCCCACGAACTTCGCCCTGTTCGAGGCGCTGGCCATCCTCATGGGCGGCGGCATCAAGAACATCGATAAGGGCATCCAGATGTCCATGCAGGTCCAGCGCAAGCGCGTCAACGAGTACATGCACCGGCTGGGCGTCGCCGGCCTGGGCGACCGCCGCGACCGCATGAGCCCGATGCTGAAGCAGTTCCTGGACCCGGCCAGGAACTAGTTCCCCAGCGTGCTACCAAGGGCCACCCGGCCCCCGGACCGAAAGATTGGTCCGGGGGCCTATTGTTTGTCTCCAGCAGCGGTGGATGCGGGCCGAGGGCCGGTGCTGTGGCCGGCGTATGAGGAGCCTCACCATGGGCCGGTCGAGGCCGTTGGTGCGAATCTGAGCGGCGCCGCTTCCCGCTCGTCCTGAGGCTCTCGTAGGACGAGCGGAGCCACCACCTGCCGCTAGTACGGCATCACGAAGCGCGCCAGGGGCAGCTCCGTATCGGCCACACAGTAGGTGGCGGCGATCATGTTCAGCACCGGCAGCAGGTGCCAGGGATCGCCCTCGTTAGACGCTGGATAACGGACCTCGCCCCGGCCCCGCAGAGACTCCCCGATCTGGTAGTCCGGGTCGATCTGGACCATCTCCAGCAGCGTGTGATGCTTTCCCTCTTCGATGGCCGGCGCCAGCCGCACGTTCAGCATCGGGTCGAAGCGGATGAGGCCGGGATCGATGCTCTCGGGGCGCGACAAGCGCATCTCGGCCACTCTGGCCCCGAGCCGGGCGACCGTGGCAGAAACACCGCGGGGGCCGGCCGCGAGCCGCACGCGGCCCAGCTTGCAGGGGAAGCCCCAGACCTCGCGCAGGGCGGCCAGGGCCGGCTCGCTGTCCACGATGGCCTGGAGCGTGAAGGCGCGGATGAACAGGCGGGCGCGGCAGCCGATGTACTGGGCGGTCAAAGAGAAGGGCCCCACGGCGCTTTCAGGGTAGTGGGCAACGGTGATGACGGCGTAGGCGGGCGAGGAGCGGCTGAGGGCCGGCGGCAGCCAGTTGAGAACGGTCTCCTGGTCCGTCTCGAAGACCAGCTTGAGGATGCGGGCTCCGGGCAGCGGCCAGGGCGGCGGCGGGTACAGCGGAGAAACTAGCGGTAGAGCGTGGGGCAGGCGCTCCTGGGTGAGGCGGCCGTAGTCGGGCATGCTTAGGGCATCGCGGGCGTGCCGAGGCAGCGCGAGCGCGGCCTGCGCCCGTCGGTCGCCGCTGTCTTGTCGAAGGCCGGCATCACCTCTTGGGCGAACAGGCGCAGGGAGCGCAGCACTCGCTCCTGGGGTATCTGCTCGGCGGTGTTGATGATGAACACCATGCGGTCGACGCCGATCTCCTCCCACATCTTGAGGTTCTTGATGACCGTCTGCGGGCTGCCGATGCCCATCCCTTCCCGGATGACGCCGCCGCCGGCGGGGCCGCTGGCCCGCGACTCGGTGTCGCGACGGATGGCGAACAGGAGCCCGGGCGTCCTGTAAGCCGTCGTTGGGTAGACGGAGCCGATGCCGATGAAGTGCGCGGCCAGCAGGGAGAACGTGTACACCAGCTTCGTGCCCCAGACCTGCGCCTCCTCGTCCGTCTCGTCGACGTGGAGGAAGGTGACGCCGTTGACCTGCTCGTTGACGAACTCGCCGACCGGCTGGCAGGAGCGGATGACGCGGCGGTAGTCCTTGACCCGCTGCTCGTACTCCTGGGGCGTGCCGATGGAGACGCCCAGGCAGCCGAGGCCGCGCTCGGCGGCCTGGATGGCGGTCTCGGGGCTGGAGACGGCCACCCATATCGGCGGATGGGGCTTCAGGACCGGCTTGGGAACGATGGCCCGCTCGGGCATCGAGAAGTACTTGCCGCGCCAGGAGAAGGTCTCCTGGGTCCACATCTTGGGGATGGCGCGCACGGCCTCGTCCCACATC
>JACPQO010000094.1 GCA_016190405.1 Chloroflexota bacterium
AAGGCAAGGCGAAGGCTGAGAAGGATCTTCAGGACAAGTGCGCCACCGAGGACTCCTCCGGCATCTGTCTCTTCACCAACGCCGTGGTGACGCCGGGCAAGCTGTCGGCGATGTACAACACCGCCACCGGCGAGAACCTCAGCCTCCAGGACTGGCTGCTGACGGGCGATCGCATCTGGAACCTGGAGCGGCTGTTCAACAACCGCGCCGGCCTCAGCCGCCGGGACGACACCCTGCCGCCGCGCATGACCCGCGAGCCGCTCACCGGCGGCGCCGTCCAGGGACAGGTTGTTGAGCTGGCCCCCATGCTCGAAGAGTACTACCGCGTCCGCGGCTGGGACGATGACGGCAACCCCGCCGCGGAGACGCTGGCGCGGTTAGGCATCACATGATGGATTATCGTAGCTGCAGACCTTTAGGTCTGCTGGTGGCAGGGCTCAAGCCCTGCAGCTACAGATCGCTAGGAGAGGAAGCGTGGACGCCATCGAGTTGCTGCGCTACCAGATAAAGGGCACGTACACCTGGCTGGAGATGACGGTCAGTGACGTCACGCAGGAACAGGCGAACTGGCGACCCCCAGGCGTCGCTAACCCCATAGGTGCAGTGTATGCCCACCTGATGATTACCGCGGACGCAGGCTTCAACAGTCAGCTCCATGGCGGCATGCCGATCATGGCGACCGAGTTTCGCGGCCAGGTTGGACTGAGCGAGATGCCGCACGCCCACGGCGGCTGGCGTGACTGGTCGCGCCTCGAGGTGGACTGGAAGCTCCTGCGCGAGTACGGTCGCGCAGTCGCTAGGTGCGTGGAGCGATACGTCGATGCGCTGTCTCCGGCCGAACTCGAAATGCGCGTCGACATGACGGCCCACGGCCAAGGCGTGTGGAAGGGACTGGACATCTACGTTGACGGAATCAGCCATCCCAGGCTGCACGGCGGCGAGATCGCCTGCCTCAAGGGTCTGCAGGGCGTCCTTGGCTGGGAGCAGGGGTGGGGTGGGGATCGAAGCCCCTCTGCCTGGGATACGGGGGAGGAAGGCATGTAGAGATGGCTGCCACCCGCTACGTCATCCTGGGCAACAGCGCTGCCGGGCTCAGCGCCATCGACGCCATCCGCCAGCGCGATCAGGACGGCCCCATCACGGTCGTCTCCAAGGAGCCGGAGCCCACATATTCCCGGGTCGCGCTGCCCTACGTCCTTTCCCGCGAGAAGAAGCTGGGCCAGATCAGCCTGCAAGAGCCCAGCTACTACACAGCTAACGCGGCGATGCTGATCTCGGGCGTGGGCGCCTACCGGCTCAACGGGGACAATAGAACGGTGCACCTGGAGGACGGCCGCACCGTTCAGTACGACAAGCTGCTCATCGCCACCGGGTCGGTCTCCCGCGTCCCGCCCGTGCGCGGCATCGAGGAGGCCGACGTCTGCTACCACTGGACCCTGGCTGACACCCGCCGCATCGCGGAGCAGACGGAGAGCGCCGCCAGTTGCTTCGTCATCGGCGCCGGCTTCATCAGCCTCCTGACGCTGAGCGCGCTGGTCAAGGTGGCGAGACTCAAGTTCACCGTGGTCGAGATCGCCGGCCAGGTGATGCCGCAGCTCCTGGACCGCGAGGGTGGCCACGCCCTGGAGCGCGCCATGCGCGACAAGGGGATCGACGTCATCCTGGGCGACCAGGTGTCCGCCATCGAGCGTGCGCGGGACGGCGGCTACGGCATCACCCTGAACAGCGGTAAGACCTACTACGCCGACATGATCGTCTGCGGCACCGGCGTGCGGCCCAACATCGATTTCCTGAAGAGTTCCGGCCTCGAGATCGACAACGGAATTCTCACCAACGAGCGCCAGGAGACGAACCTGCCCGGCGTCTACGCCGCCGGCGACTGCGCTGAGGGCTTCGACTTCCTGACCGGCGAGCGGGCCGTCCACGCCATCTGGCCCACGGCCGTGGACCAGGGCCGGGTAGCCGGCGCCAACATGGCCGGCGACTCGCAGACTTACCCCGGCAGCCTGAGCTGGAACGTCACCGAGCTGTTCGGCCTGGCCTCGGCGTCCATCGGCGAGTTTCGGGAACGCGACGGCTGGGAGCCTATCGTCTTCCACAACCCGCACACCAATGTCTACCGCAAGCTCCTCCTGGACGGCGGTCGCATCGTGGGCGCCGTGGTCATCGGCCAGGCGGAGCACGTCCAGGACCTGGGCGTCGTGCAGGCCATGATCCGGCGTCGCACGGACGTCTCGCGCTGGAAACAGATGCTCCACGGCGAACGTATCAACTACGGGATGCTGGCCTTCGAGTCCGCCAAGCGATGAGAGGAACCAGGAACAAGGAACAAGGACCAAGGCCCCACCCCGCGGGCGCCTACTGGTTCCTGGTTCCAGGTTCTTGGTTCCCGGAGGAGGTGGGGGGATGCGGGTAACGGTCGAGCTCCAGGCCTATCTGGAGCAGTACGCCCCCAACGGTCAGGCGCTGTTCGACTACGACATCGCCGAAGGGGCCACCGTCCACAGCCTGATCCGCTCGCTGAACCTGCCCGAAGAGCTGAGCAGCGTCATCATCCTCAACGACACCAACGCCGACTTCACGGACCCCCTCCACGACGGTGACCGGATCACGATCATCCCGCCCCTGGCTGGCGGCTAGGGTGTCCCCGCCCCACTCCCAGCCCCCAGGCCGCCGCGTGTTATTCGATGCGGGTCGGCGGGCCCTAACCCCGACCCCTTCGACTCGGCTCCGGACCGGCCTGCCGACACCCCTCTCCCGCGCCGGGTTGTGGGGCTTGGGGTGTGGGTTGGCGCCAGCGCCGATGCCGATTAGCCGGCCCACACCCCAGTCGACGCATCCAACTCGCGCGCGTGGGCCAGCCGGCATCCCCTAATCCGTTCCTATCCATTGACAGACTCATGTAACAGGCCCGCGCCCTTCCCGTCTTTCTGGTTGACAAGCCGTTGCAACGGCATTAAAGTGTTGTTGCAACTAGTTGCAGTTGCTTCCCCTTGCCAATGAGCGGCCACGGAACGATGATCGAGTCCCTGCGCGGCGTGGGCTACCGGCTCACACCGCAGCGCATGCTCATCCTCTCCATCATCCACGACTCTAAGGGACATGTCACCGCCGACGACATTCATAGCCGCGTCGTCCAGCAGTATCCGTTCGTGGACATCTCTACCGTTTACCGGACCCTACAGCTCCTGAAGAAGCTGCGCCTGGTCAGCGAGACGGACCTGGGCGGCGGCCGCGTCCGCTATGAGCTGTCCGAGGGCAGCCGGCACCACCACCTGGTCTGCCGCCGCTGCGGCGATACGTTTCCTCTTGACGACGAGGTCATCGATCCCCTGCGGGCCAGACTCCTGGACAAGCACGGCTTTCAGGCCGACATGGAGCACTTCGCCATCTTCGGCACCTGCCGGACGTGTCTGGGGAAGGACCGGTCGCGATGAGCCTGCCGCTGGAAATCGCGTTGCCGCTGCTTTCCGTCACGGGGTCTATCGGCATCGTGGGTGCGGCGGTCGCCCTGGGGCTCCGCCACGGCATCGACTGGGACCACATCGCCGCGATCACCGACATCACGAGCACTTCCGGGGTGCCCGTGGAGTCAGACGAGAAGTGGCTCGTCCGGGAGCCCGGCGTGATGCTGACCGACGAGTCGCACCACACCCTGGCGCATGCGGAGGGTGACCATGTCCATGCGGAGCCGGCGCCCGTGCCTGAGCCGGCGCGGGTCGCCGTAGGCGCCTCCGACGCGCGTGGTCGTGGCGGCGCCTCTCTGCACATGGCCCCCGCGGCCGCCGGTTACGGCGGCAACGGGCGCAGGCACGGGTTAATCGGCCTGGCGCGGCAGCAACGCCCGGCCCTGCTGCTGGGCACGATGTATGCCCTGGGCCACGGCAGCGTCGTCTTCGCGCTGGGGCTGCTGGCCCTCCTGGCCAGGGAGGTGCTGCCCGGCTGGATCGACCCCATCATGGAGCGAATCGTCGGCGTGACCCTGCTGTTCCTGGCGGCTTACCTCTTCTACTCGCTATACCGCTTCTTCCGCGGCGGCGAGGAGTTCCGCATCCGCAGCCGCTGGATGCTGGTGTTTGCCGCCGCGCGCAACGCCTTCGAGATGGTGCGCGCCCGGCTGCTCGGCCGTCAGCGGCAGCACGTACACGAGGCACAGCAGTACGGGGTGCACACGGCGTACGGCATTGGCATGATACACGGCATCGGGGCCGAGACAGGCACTCAGGTCCTGGTCATCACGACGGCGGTCGGCGCCGGGAGCCAGCTGATGGGCGTCGTGGCCCTGGCCGGCTTCATCGTGGGCCTGCTGCTCTCCAACTCCCTCGTGACCGTGGCGAGCACCGTCGGCTTCGTCAGTTCCCGGCAGAGGCAGGCGATTTACGCGGTGGCAGGCCTGGTCGCCGCCGTCTTCAGCCTGTTCGTCGGGCTCTTCTTCCTCCTGCGCGCCTCGGACCTGCTGCCGGACCTCGACCAGTACTTCAGCTGGATCGGCGGCCCCAGCTAACGTTCGGCAGCGGAGCGCGTCTGCGCTATCCGGCCGCGACCTTGATGTCGCCGCCGTCTACCCGGACGGCGTACGTCTTGACCGGTTCCGAGGGAGGGGGGCCGACCACTTCTCCCGTCCTTACGTTGAACTGCCCGGCGTGAAACGGGCACTCCACCACGTCGCCCTCCAGGACCCCCTCGCCCAGTGGCCCGCCGCGATGAGTACACGTGCCGCCGATGGCGTATATCTGGCCGTCCACGTTGGCCAGCACCACGTCTTCCCCGTCCACCTCCACGATCTTCATCTCGCCGGGGGGGACCTCGTCCACGCTCGCGACCCGCACGAAGTCGGCCATGCGCACCTCCTGCTGCTATTTGGGAAGCGATCAGTGACTTTATGATAGCACGGCGGTTTTCAACGTTGCAGCGCTGGCGCTCGCCTTCGTCCCAAGCCTGATGCCGCGCCCTTCAGGGTGCGGTCAGACCAAAAGACAGGCCAGGGCAATATTGCCGCGGCCGGGCCGCCCGTGCTACCATAGACCGCGACAGCAAGCCCAGCTTCCAGTCGAACCTTTAAGTCGGTCCCGCGAGGCCGAAAAGGAGCGACAGCCTTGACGCACGCGCGTGTCCCAGGTGCGCCAGTAGAATACCCAGCGAACACGAGCCCCTCTCGCTCCGGCGGGAGGGGTGTTTTGTTGGAACCAGGAACCAGGAACCAGGAACCAGAGGGGCGGCGGGGCCTTGTTCCTTGTTCGTTGTGCCTTGTTCCTGGGCTGTGGGGAGACGCGGGGTGGGCGTAGTCCTCTCCCCAGACGACATCCGGCGGGCCATCCGCCGCATCGCCCACGAGATCGTGGAGCGCAACCGTGGCCTCGAGGGCGTCGTCCTGGTCGGTATGCGCACCCGTGGCGTCCCCCTCGCGCACCGCCTGGCCGGCGCCATCCAGGAGTTCGAAGGGGAAGCGGTCCCCGTGGGGGCCCTGGACATTGGCCTCTACCGCGATGACATCCCTTACCTCGACATCGGGCCCCGCATCCAGCCTACCGAGCTGCCCACGGACATCGCCGGCAAGCGGGTGGTCCTCGTCGATGACGTGCTGTACACGGGACGCAGCATCCGCGCCGCCCTGGACGCCCTCATCGACTTCGGCCGGCCGGCCAGTATCCAGCTTGCCGTCCTGGTCGACCGCGGCCACCGCGAGCTGCCCATCCGCCCCGACTACGTGGGCAAGAACATCCCGACGTCGCTGGGCGAAGATGTCCAGGTGCTGCTCGAGGAGAGCGACGGCCGCGACGAAGTGGTCGTCACCCCTGCCCCGAGCGAAGCCGCAGGGTCGGCCTTGAGCCACAGACCTGAGCGAAGCGAAGGGGAAGCCAAAGGACCAGCGGAGGGTGAGCG
>JACPQO010000095.1 GCA_016190405.1 Chloroflexota bacterium
GCCCTCCGCCCCACCTGCCCCATGTCCCCTGTCTCCTGTCTCCTGTCTCCTATCTCCTATCTCCTGGCTCGCTCTACGGCAGCACATCGCGAAGAACACCGGCGGTCACCCCTCTCCCGCGCACGGGAGAGGGGCCGGGGGTGAGGGCGCGCCCCCTACGGCGTGCAGGTGGAGAAGAACACCGGCGGCGCCAGCCGGTTCACATCGAAGATGTCGATCTTGCCATCGGAGGCGCCTGCCCTGGAGATGTCCTTCCTGGGGCTGTAGTTCTGATTCGCTGGGCTGGCGGTGCTAAAGAAGACGGGCGGCGCCAGGGCGTTGACGTCGAAGACATCGACCTTGTTCATGGACCCACCGTTGTTATTGATGTTGGCCGGCCAGTCCGTGCCGCAGGGCCTGCTGGGGTCCGTGCCGATCAGGATCTCGTCACCGTCCGTCCAGCCGTCGCCGTCGGAGTCCACCGTGGGCGTGAGGGTGGGAGTGGGCGTAGCTGTCGCGGTTGGCGTGGCCGTGGCGGTGGGCGTCGCCGTCGGAGTAGGCGTTGGGGTCGCCGTGGCCGTCGGCGTGGGCGTGGCGCAGCCCGTCACCGTCAGCGAGCCGTCGTTCACCGGCCCGTTGTAGACCCCGTTCAGCAGGGGCGGGATGGGATCGCCGTTGCCGTCGGCCAGCTTCACGCTGGTCAGGTCGAGCGCGCTGGTCCCGCCGCCGATGGCCTCCAGCGTGACGCGGGCCAGCACGCCCGGCCCGCTGGCGTAGTTGCTGGTGAACGTCAGCGTCAGCGCTGCCAGGTAGAAGTCGCCGTCCGTGTCGGGCGGCAGGGAACCCAGGTCCCACACGGTCTCGCCGGTGCTCCCTAGCAGAAAGTTGTAACTCACCGCCGCCACCTTCAGCACGGAAGGGGCGTACAGCAGGTGCGCCTCAAAGCCGCTGATTACGCCCACTTGCTGGATCACGATGTCCACGTCTATCGTGTTGCCGCACCCCATGGATACCGATGGGTCCACCGCGTCCACCGAGGTTGCTGTGTTCCCGATGATGATAGTGTCTACGCTGACAATGGGGTCGACGGCAGCGGAGCTGCGCGGCCCGCGGGACGCCAGCGCCCCAGCGATCGCTGCTATCCCCAGGACCAGCAGAAGGACTGCCGCTAGTCGTAGCATCGAAGCATCAACTCATGTCGGCTTGTCATAAAAGTATACGCCACCCCGCCACGGTTACTACCCCGCGCGGGGTGAAACTTCGGTTAGAGCCCACGTCTGCCCGAGTCTTCTTCAAATCGGCCGGTGAGAAAACACAAGGGAGGGGTACCGAGTACCCCTCCCGCTCCGCTGACAGTGGTGGCCGGATGGCCTACGGGCCCGACGGCGGCGTCGGGATCGGCGGTTGGATCTGCTGCAGACAGTCAACCACTCCCTTGATCGCCCCCAGCGCGTCGAAGATGTCCGTCGTCCCGTCGCCGTTGAAGTCGAACGCCGGGTCGTTGTTCGCGATGGCGTCCCTGAAGGCGGCCACGTCCCCCACGTCCAACTGGCCGTTGCCGTTGAAGTCCAACTGCAGGATGCAGTCCTCGAAGGGCCCTGCCTGGGCGGTAGAGCCCGAGCCACTGTCCAGGTTGCCGCTGAGGAACACGGCGAACAGGGCTACCGCCGCCCCGGCCACGAAAGGTATCGCCATCTTCAAGCTGAGCGACGACGAAAGCTTGTCCATGACGCTTCTCCTTCCTTTCTCCGCTGCCGGCGATGACATCTGACTGAGCAGCCGCTGCCGGCCCAGCGCCGCCCCCTGCGGGCTCGGCTCTGCCTTCTCAGCGGCAGACAGCGAAGCCCAGATCTGAAGGAAGGGACGCAACGCCTCGGCGTGCTCGGGGTATTGCCTGAGCACGGAGTTCACGTCGCGGCCAGCCTCCAACTCGGCTATGGACTCGGCCAGAATCTCGTCGAAGGGCTTCTCCATGGCAATCGGTCCTTTCCTGTTGTCAGTGGGTATATTGCTCGGCCGGCCGCAAACTACTCGCCCGCCAGAGGAATTCTTGCCCCTATGTCAGGTGGCGCCGCAGCGCCTTCACCGCCCGCGCCTGCAAGGAGTAGACCGCGCGTTCCTGCTTGCCCAGGACGCGGGCCACCTGCGGCGTCGTCAGTCCCACGAAGTAGCGCAGCAGCACCACCTCGCGCTGGTCCGCCGAAAGGCGGTCAACCGCTGCCCGCAGGTCCCATCCCTCCGCCAGAGACGCTGGGTCCGCTGCACCGGACAACGCCTTGCTTTCGCCGCTTTCGCCCAGCGTCTGTTTCGCGCCCCGCCGGAACGTGGAGCGGTAGTGGTAGTTCACCACGTTGCGCGCGATGGTGTACAGCCAGGCCAGCAACGGCCTGCCGCGACTGGCGTAACCGTCGATGCTCTTCAGCGCCTCGACGAAGACCGCCGCCGTCAGGTCCTCGGCGGTCTGCCGGTGGCCCACGCGGCCGTAGACGTAGCGGAACAGCCGCCGGTAGTTCTCCTCGTATATCGCGGTCCAGGCCTCCCGCGAACGTGCTTTGGCCAGACGGATCAGCTCCGCCTCGCCGCCCGATTCCTGGGGTGCCGGCACCGCGATTCCTTCAGAAATGAATTCGCTGGCCATCCTCGCTCCTGGCGGGGGCCTTCACCAATTCTAAACCGTTTATTGCCGCGCCGCGCCCAAACTATTCGATCCGCCGCCGATGCCACGTTACGCTGAGGAGCCACAAGCCGCCTGATGCGGCAGCCAGGCCGGCGATGAGCAGCCAGGGCGGGTCTTGGCCGGGCCCGGGCGGGCGGCCACCCGTGGCCGAGAACCGGCTGACCGTGGCTGGCGCCGCCGACGGGCTTGCCGCCGGGGGCGCCGTGGCAGACGGCGTCAGCGTTGGGGTTGGTGCGGCAGTCTGGCCCGGACAGGCCGCCCCCACGTAGACGTTGGCCCCCAGCACGGCGTCCACCGCTATCGGCTCCGAATCATCATCGAGGATGATGACGTCCTGGAGAGCCAGCGTCGAGTGACCGTTCTTCCGGGGCGTCAACGTTATCCGGGAGATCGCTCCGCTCCCCGTTTCCGACGAGCCGCCAGGCTCGATGCCGCTGGGCCCGAAATCTACGCCCCACGAGATGTAGACCCCATTCTTATCGGGCTTGGGGTCAGAGATGCTCACCAGGTTGCTGCCCGCAGCCTGGGCGAGGAGCAGCTTGTTGTCATCGGCCTCGACCCAGAGAATGTCGGGGTTGTAGTAGAGGGTGAACTGGTAGGCGGCGATGCCTCGCTCCGCCGGCACTCCCGGCGTGGGGATCACAACGTCTATCTCCACAGGCTGCCCCACGGCCGCCGATACGCACTCCTGAATTCCGGCCACGCTGCGCGGCCCGTTGCCGCTGGGATCGGCGTCCACGGCCACCGCGCCTATCGAGGCAGACCCGGCGACCGCCGGCCCTAGAGCGGTCATCGTCAGGGCCGCGGCAGCCGCCGTCAAAGCGAGGAGCGCGCCCAGGGCGGCTTGTCTGGACATAGGAGCCCATTTTAGTACGCGCCCCACGCCTCAGGCCAGCCGCTGGCGGCCCCGTCCTCCGCGCTTCCTGTAACAACTGGGCTCTCGCCCGAATCTTAACTTTCGGAAGGGAGCGTTCGGTTCCCTGCCGGCGCATTGCAGAAGGGCGTGTCTATGAAAGTGCTGGTTGTCGACGACGAGCCCGATGTGATCGAGGTCGTGAACCTTTGCTTCGGACTCCGCTGGCCCGAAGCCCAGGTCATCGCCGCCGCTAACGCCGAGGAGGCGCTCAAGCTGGTCGAGGAGCACTCGCCGGACCTCATCCTGCTGGACATCATGCTGCCCGATATGGATGGCTTCCAGCTCTGCCGCGAGATCCGCGCCTTCTCCGACATCCCCATCATGATGCTCACCGCCCGCGACTCCGAGGTTGACAAGGTGCGCGGCCTGGAGATGGGCGCTGACGACTACATCTCCAAGCCTTTCTGCCACCTGGAGCTGCTGGGCCGCATCCGCGCCGTCCTCCGCCGCTATCAGAGACAGTTGACCGCCGTGGGTGAGGTGTTCGAGTCCGGCGACCTGCGCATCGACTACGCCAGCCGCCAGATCACGGTCCGCGGCCAGCCCGTCCGCCTGACCCCCACGGAGTACTCCCTCCTGTTCCACCTGACCCGCAACGCCGGCCGTGTCCTGCCCCACCATACGCTTCTGGCCAAGGTCTGGGGCCGTGAATACGTGGACGAGATCGATTACCTCAAGGTCTACATCCGCCGTCTGCGCCAGAAGCTGGAAGGCGACCCCGAGACCATCGGTCACATAGTCAGCGAGCGCGGCGTGGGTTACAGGTTCGTCTCCGTGTAGCCTTCCGTATTTACCGTTTCTTAACCTTTCGCTCTCCGGAATTCACCTTTTTGTTACCTGCGTGGCCCATAATGAAGACACGGGAGCTTACGTAGTTGCAATTTTCGCGAATTTGCTTTACCGTAAGCTAACGACCTAAGTGACGAGCTCAATGGGGAGGATCGCCGCACTTGCCGGCCAGTCGCACGCCCCTGGCCCTCCGCGCTGCGGAGGGACGGCAGCCCGGCCCCCGCTACTCCCCCGCCGAACGTAACAAATTGGCCGTGGACTTGTTATTGAATCAGGAACGGCCTCGCTAGAGGAGGAGGACACCCATGTGGGAGAGGTTTAGGGATCGCTGGCGCGACAGCCGGAAGCGCCAGCCGGGAGCCCACGAACGCGGGCCTCAACTCTCGCGCCGCGCCTTGCCGTCTTTCCACGGCCGCTGGATATTGAGCGCCGCTATCGCTGCTCTCCTCGTCGCGACCGCCTCGCTCGTGTGGCTGGGCGGCGCAGTCCACCAGACTCCTTCCGCGGCCGCCAGCAGCGGCACCGACGGTAGCGTAGGTCCGTCCGCCTACGCCGCTGCAAAGACCACCAGGCACCTCCAGTTCACCTTCGTAGACGGATCACATATAGACGAGACCTGGACCGGCGGCAACGAAGCTACCGTCACCACCTCCGCCGGGCTCACAATGACCATCCACGTGTCATGTTCGGACCGTTTCTTCGGCCCAGATAAGACGCAAGGAACCGCCGACGATGGCTACGGCGAGAAGGGCGATCCTACGCAGAGCAAGGGCCATCCGCGCATCGCAACTGTAGACGGTCACCTCAACTATAAGATCAGCATTTTCGAGAAGGGTCAGCTCAAGAAAGTGTGCGGTGCTTTCGCTACAGCCACCCCCACCGCCACGCCGACGCC
>JACPQO010000097.1 GCA_016190405.1 Chloroflexota bacterium
AACGATCAGGAGTGGCCATCGACCCGGAGACCGGCCAGGTAATATTCGAGCAATACCTGGCGCCCTCCGACGAAGATCTGCTGAAGAGCGTACTGGCGACGCTCCGGGTCGAACCCATCGACCCTGCCACAGCACCCTGGCCCTATAGCGACGTGGCTACGGCTCCCATCGAAAGGGTGAACGACGGCAAAGTCGACTACCGGCCGCCGGACCCGGGTGCTGGGCTGGCCGTCACGCCCGTATACACACTGTCTGCGGATCCGGATCCACGCGACGTGAACTTCATTCTACTGCGCAATTGCCGCTCCCAGCTTTGGGTGGGTATGGAAAGCGGCTCCGTCCTCCAGGACACAACCCGCATCCAGCCAGTCGACGAGGCTGCCTTTCAGAGATTCCTTGCCCAGGTAAAACCACGAGCACCGTAGGCAGAGGCCCTCAGCCGTTCGCTTCTTGTGGCGCGGGCCGCACCGCTCTAGAATGTTGCCCATGAAGGACCTCCGGATCGGCGTTCACATTCTCGAACCAACGGCCCCCCAAGCGGTGGATGCCATAGTCGAGGCCGAGGAGAGAGGCGTCGACGCGGCCTGGATGACGCTGGGGGGCGCGTCGCCGGACCCGCTGCCGATCTTCGCCGCGGCCGCGGTCCGGACCAGTCGCATACTGCTGGGAACGTCCATCGTCCCCACCTACCCGCGGCACCCGCTGGCCCTGGCCCAGGCGGCGAAGGTCGTGGGGCAGCTGGCCCCCGGCCGCTTCCGGCTGGGGGTGGGCCCCAGCCACCAGCCGATCATCGAAGGCATGTGGGGCATCCCCTTCCAGCGACCGCTCACCCATCTTCGCGAGTACCTGACGATCCTGAAAGCGGCCCTCCAGCGGGGCGGGCCGGTGGAGTTCGCGGGGCGCCTCTTCAAGGTCCGCGGCGACTTGGGTCCGGCCGTCGATGTGCAGGTGATGGCCTCGGGGCTGCGACGCAAGGCCTTCGAGCTCACCGGGGAGGTGGCTGACGGCGCCATAAGCTGGGTCTGTCCACTGCACTACATCGAAGAGGTGGCGTTGCCCGCTCTGGACGCGGGGGCCAAGAGGGCCGGCAGGCCAAGGCCGGCGATGGTCATGCACCTCGGCGTGTGCGTGCACGACGATGCCGCCGAGGCCCGGGAGGCAGGGATGCGGCAACTGGGATTCTACCCGCGGCTCCCCTTCTACCGGCAGATGTTCCTGGACGCCGGCTTCCCCGAAGCCGCCGACGGCGGCATGAGCGAGGCGATGCTGGAGTCGATCCTGGTGCGCGGCGGGGAGTCAGCGGTGGCGGAGCAGTTGGGGCACATCGCGGCCACGGGCGTCGATGAGGTTATCTGCTCCGTCGTCCCGGCGGGCATCGACCGGGAGGCATCGAGCCAGCGGGCGCTGCGGCTGCTGGCTGAGCTGAGCGGGTCGAGCGGCTAGGGTCCGCTTGGGCGGGGCGTCAGGCCTCGCCCATGAGCAGGTCGCGGGCCATGATCAGCCGCTGTATCTCCGAGGGCCCCTCGCCGATGCGGCGGATGCGCAGCTCCCGCCACCAGCGCTCCAGGGGGAGGTCCTAGGAGACGCCGTAGCCGCCGTGGACCTGCATAGCGCGGTCGACGACGCGGCCGGCGGCCTCGGTGCAGTAGACCTTGGCCATGGCCGCCTCGAAGCGGAACGGCTCGCCGCGGTCGGCCCGGTGGGCCGCGTGGAGGTACAGCCAGCGGGACGTTCGGATGTCCGTCTCGTTGTCCACGATCATCCACTGGATGGCCTGGCGCATCGCCAGCTTCTGGCCGAAGGTCTCGCGGACCTTGGCCCAGTCGATGCTCATGCGCTGGGCCGTGGCGGCCACGCCGACGCAGGCGGCGGCGTAGGGGATGCGGTTGCGGGAGAGGATCTCGTTGGCCAGGGAGAAGCCGCCGCCAACCTCGCCCAGGACGTTCTCGCCGGGTACCCGCATGTCGTCGAAGGAGAGCTCGCAGGCGTAGGCGGCGGAGCGCAGAGTGTGGACGATGGGGCGCACGGTGAAGCCGGGGGTGTCGGTATCGACGATGAAGCAGGTGATGCCGGCGCGACCGGCCTGGGGGTCGGTGCGGGCGAAGACCAGGCCGAAGTCGGCGGTGTCGGCGCCGGAGATGATAGAGCTGCACCAGCCCGCCGCCGGGGCCGAAGACGCCGTAGGCGGGGGCGTAGACCGTCATGGAGCGACGAGAGCACTGGATCTGGCGCGACAGGGGCATCCCGTTCGTGGCCCTGAACCCGTTCGGCGAGATAGATCCCAAGCTGGATATGAACCTGTTCGTCCAGTTCCGCCGCTCGTTCCACCTGGATGCGGCGCGGCTGGCTACGGGCCGTTCGTGATTGTCAGCGTCCCCGCGGCCTTGGCGTTGAGGGCGTAGCCGCGGCCCGGCGTGAAGTTCTGCAACGTGTCGAGGGCGGGCGGCACGTTGGGGTCGTAGCTCTGCCAGGGGCTGGGCGACAGCGCCGGGTCGTAGGCCCACACGGAGTTGTACGCCACGCCCGCCAACACGTCCTCGACCGGCCTGCTCTGCGCCGAGGGGTAGCCGATGAAGTTCCAGCCCGGGTACATGGGGATCTCCGTCTCCGCGGGCTGCGTGCCTGTCACGGTCAGGACGGCGGCCTCCTTCATGTTCACCCAGACGCCCATGGTCACGGCGATGGCCGTGAGGGTGTTCAGGCCGGGTGGCACCAGCGGGTCGTAGGCCAGCCAGGCGGACTGGTAGGCCCAGGCGCTGTTGAACTTGCCGGCGATGCAGGCCAGCACGGCGGCCGGCGCGGGGTCGGCCGGCACGAGGGGCAGGGAGATGAGGTTCCAGCCGGGGAGGAGGCCGATTTCCATTGCCCCCGGCGGCGGCGCTTCATACGCGCCGATGTCGCAGGCAGCGTCGCCGTCGCCGTCGCCGTCCTGGGGGCGGAACGCCCCCCGCTGGTCGGATGCGGCACACGCCGCCTCGTCGCCGCCGTCGATGGCGGGGCTGCCGGGCAGGAGGGCATGGGTCATAGTGGGCCCGCCGTTCTCCGCAAGGGGGCCCAGGAGCGGGTCGGCATTGGAGATGTCGCCGGGGCCGCTGAAGCTGCAGGAGCCGTCGCTGTCCAGGTTATGACCGGAGGAGGCGATGGGGCCGGAGCAATCCCCGCCGGCGTTGCCTGACACCACGGTGTTCGTCAGCGTGAGCGTGCCACTACCGCTGTAGATGCCGCCGCCTTCAACACCGGCGCTGTTGCCCGCGATCGTCGAATTGGTGAGCGTCGCGCTCCCTCCACTGGCGATACCCCCGCCGAGGCGCGACCCGAAGGGCGCCTCCATTACGTTGCCGCTGACCGTGCTATCCCGTACAATCAATGTCCCTTCGTTGAGGATCCCGCCACCATTTTGCACCAGCGCCCGATTGTCGCTCACCGTTACCCGCACCAGCGTAGCAACCCCGCTGTTCCAGATTCCGCCGCCACTCCCGATCAGCGAAGCCGAGTTGCCAGTAACCTCGCTATCCGTGAGGAGCAGTGTTCCCACGTTGCAGATTCCTCCGCCGTCCCCGCGCATCGTGTTGTCTCTGACCCGGACGTTGGCAAGACTTAGCATACCCTCGTTCCTTATCCCACCGCCGCAGCTTACCGTGGGGAAGTGGTACACTCGGTCTTCTGTGGGGCCCAAGGGCGCGCCTCTCCCGCCGCTGATGACGGTGGCCTCGGCGCCGGCGCCCATTATCGTAAGGTCGTCGGCTATGTCGAGGTCCCCGGTAGCCGCGGCGTCCTCGTATCTGCCGCCGATCTGAAGTATGTACGTGCCGGGCCCGAGGTGGATGCTATCGGGCCCGGGGTCAGCGTTGGCCGCGACGATCGCCTCGCGCAGGGAGCAGTCGTCCGGCAGGCAGCCGTCGGGTGCGGGATCGTCGAAACGGGTGACGACGATAGCAAAGGCGTATGTCGGGGCGCTGGTGGTCGCCACCAGCATCAGCAACAGGAGGGCCAGGAGAATACAGCGCGCCAAGCGAAATTTCACTGCCAGAAATGCTTGACTTTTTCCCAACTGTACTATACGCCGTACTTCTTCAAGACGTACGGTCTAGAGCGCCAGCCGGGCGAAGACCCCCAGGTGGTCGGAGGGGAACAGGTCCGGGTCCTCCGGCGCGGGTTGGTCGAAGGCGAGGCCGGCATCGACGATGCGGAACTGCTCCGAGACGTAGACGTAGTCCAGGGTGCCGTGGGGCGACGGGTCGAAGGTGTTGACCGGCGTGGACCAGGTCTTTTCGGGCTCGCGCCCGTGCACCGCCTCGTGTGCGGAGCGGAACCGGGCCTTCATGACCGCGACGCCCTTCTCTTCCGGGTAGGCGTTGAAATCGCCGGCGATGACCGTCGGGAGGCGGCGCGGATCGCAGTCGAGCCAGGCCAGCAGGTACTCGATCTGCTGCACCCGCTCCCGCTCGGCGTTGGGCGGGTAGTGCAGGTGGGTGTTCACGAACGCGAATGGACGCTCGCCGGTCTGGAAGATGAGCCTTTGGGCGACGCGGTCGAAGGTCATCAGGTCCAGCACCTCGTGCTCGATGGGTTCCAGCCGGGACAGGACCGCCAGCGCTTCCAGGCCGGGACGCTGGCCGGGGCTGGCGGCGTGCTTGATGCGGTAGTGCAGGTGGTGGGGGAGCCGGTCGTTGATCTGGCGGGTGATCCACATCCCCTGGTCCAGGGCCAGGTTCACCTCTTGAAGGCCGATGATGTCGGGCGCCAGGGCCTGGAGCTGATCGATGACCAGGGGCGCCCGCCGGTCCCACTCGCCCATGCGGTTGAACAGGTTCAGGGTGGCGACGATGAGTTCGGCCATGGCGTCCCTACTGAAGGGACAGCGTACTACGAGGAGACCGCGAGGCCAACAGGGGAAGAAGGGCGAAAGCTAGCCGGCGCCGGCGACGATGGCGACGGCGATGTTGTCGGGCCCGCCGGCCTCGTTGGCCAGGGCGATGAGCCGCGCCGCCATCTCCTGGGGCGTACCCGACGCCAGAACGGCGGCGATCTCGTCATCGCTGACCACGCGGTGGAGGCCATCGGAGCAGAGCAGGAGGAGGCTGCCGGCCGGCAAGGCGACGGGCCCCAGCGTGTCGGGCTCTACGATTTCCGCCACGCCGACGGCGCGGGTGATAACGTTGCGGAACTCGCTATGTTCGGCCTCTTCCTGGGTGAGGCGGCCGGCCCGGACCTGTTCCGCCACCCAGGAATGGTCCTGCGTGAGCTGGATTAGCTCTCCCTGGTGGAAGAGGTAGGCGCGGCTATCGCCGACGCTGGCCAGCCAGGCGGACTGGCCGCGCACCAGCGCCGCGACCAGCGTGGTGGCCATGCCTTGAAGCTCCGGCCGCTGGGCAGCGCGCGCCCGCACCTGTTCGTTGGCCGATATGAAGGCCCGCGCCAGCGCTTGCGCCGGATCGGCATCGGTGTTGTCGAGAAGGTGGGCAAGCAGCGTGTGCATGGCCTGGGCGCTGGCGGCCTCGCCGCCGCCCACGCCGCCGACGCCGTCTGCCACTGCCACGATGAGGGAGCCGTCGGGCAGCTCCTGGGCCAGCGCGCGGTCCTGGTTGTCGGACCTCTTGAGCCCGCGGTCGGTGCGGGCAGCCAGGCGTTCCGGTTGTGGTATGACGCTCTCCTCTTGGACGGGCGCTCCTTGTCGTCGTGGCATCAATGTCGCCACAGACGCTGTCTGGTCGCGGTGACGCTGGGCCCTGCGACCAGTCAACCAGCGGATGTTCACTTCCTCGTCTCCTCTAGCCTCCCACTGGGAATGGTACCAGGGCCGGGGAGCGTGTTCGTGTCCAACACGTGACAACTAGTTGACAATTGCCTGAAAAACTTTGGGTGACAAAAGAAGGCGGTCGGTGCCGGAGACTGGCTACCCTCCGGGCTCGGCCGTAGCCACGAAACGGTAGCCGAAGCCGCGCACGGTCACGATGTGACGGGGGTAGCCGGGGTCTTCTTCCACCTTGCGCCTGAGGCGGGCGATGATCTGGGCGATACTTTCCTCGGCCACGGCGCCTTCCAGCTCCGGCCACACCTCTGTGGCGATGTCCTCGCGGGTGACCACGGCGCCGGCTTGCCGGTGCAGCAGGGCCAGGAGACGGTACTCCTTGGGGGTGAGGGCCAGCAGCTCGCCGCGGACCCTCACCTCGTGCCGCGCGGTGTCCACAGACACGGCCTGATCCCGCGGCGCCAGTACAGCCGTCACCGTGGGGGCGCTCATCTGGAACAGTAGGCGGGAGTCGGCCAGTTCCAGGCTGTCGCCGTCGCTGAGGGGGGTCGGCGCCGCGATGGCGGCCCCGTTGATGCGGGTGCCGTTCTTGCTGCCCAGGTCCTGGAGCAGGAAACGCTGGCCGTCCCAGGTCAACTGGGCGTGGCGCCGCGAGACCAGCGGGTTGGTCAGTACCAGATCGCTGTCCGGCCCGCGACCCAGCGTCATGGCGCCATGCACGCGGTGCACCTCGCGCTGTCCGCTGTCAGTGATGAGTACCAGGTATGCTTCCGGCCGTGACCCCTCGGGCATCGTCTTTCCCCCGGCGGCGAGACGCCTTCGAAACCAGCAATCGCCTGCGATTTTATCAGACTCCAGCCTGTGGACGGACGGGCGAGCGCAGGGCGCGGCGGTGCGCGAGGCGGGAGTAACAGTTGACTTCTGGGGGCGTCTGCCATATAAGTGAGGGTTGCGACCACCTCACTGTAGAGTTGTGAATCCCCGCTAGTAATGGCAGGCAGTAAGCCGGACCCCTCGGTTCCCGGAGTTATCTCGCACTACCGGCTGCGCAAGCAGCTGGGCGGCGGCGGCATGGGCGAGGTCTATCAGGCGACTGACCGCCGGGACCGCAGCATCGTGGCCATCAAGCTGTTGTACCCCCATCTGGCCCACGATGCCTCGTTCCGGGAGCGGTTCGAGCGGGAGGCCCACGTGGGTGCGCTCCTGCGCTCCCCCTACACGGTCCACCTCCTGGACTACGGCTTTAGCAATGGGCGCTACTTCATAGTCATGGAGTTCGTGGAGGGGAACAGCCTGAGGGAAGCCATCCAGGACGGTCCCATGGAGGTCAGGCGAGCCCTACGGATCACCGCTCAGGTGGCGCGGGCCCTGGAAGAGGCCGAGGCGCGCGGGGTGGTACACCGCGATATCAAGCCCGAAAACATCATGCTGGCTAGCGGCGACGCGGTGAAGGTGGCGGACTTCGGGATCGCCAAGCAGCTCGGCGCCGGTACCGTGACGACGCCTGGGGCTTTCGTGGGGACCCTGGCCTACGCCGCCCCAGAGCTGGCCCTGGGCAAGGCCGATCACCGCAGCGACATCTACTCGCTGGGGGGGACGCTATACCACATCTTGACGGGGCGCCCGCCCTACCTGGGCGACGCTCTGGAGATGCTGCGCCACCATGCTGACACGCCGCTGCCCCTGGAGCCGCTGGCCGGGCTGCCGGAGCCGGCCGTCGAGATCATAAAGCGATGTCTGGACAAGGACCCCAACAAGCGCTATCAGACAGCGTCCGCCCTGGCCGGCGCGCTGGAGCACGCTGTGGCCGCCATTTCGGCGCAGGAGGCCGAGGCCCGTACGGTGGTGGAAGCAGGCGCGCCGCCAGCCCCGGCGCCGGAAGAGCTTCTGGCGCCCACGCAGATGGCGGAGAAGCTCGCGCCCGGCGAGACGCCATCCCCTGAGGCGACAAGACTGGCGCCAACGCCTGTCCCGGGCGTCGAGGAGCGTGCCCCGGCCAGGCCGATGCCGGTCACCCTGGAGCTCGGTCCGGCCAGGGCCGGATTCCCCTTCGGAGGGCGGCTGGGTTCGGCCACGTACCAAGTGACCGTGCGCAACGGCGGCGCCGAAGCCGCGCAGGTGCGGCTGGAGGCCAGCGACCCGGCCGGTCACTGCTCCTTCTCTCTGCCCGGCAACCTGTCTATCCCGGCCAACGGCGCCAAGACGCTCAGCCTCAAGGTGAGGCCCCGCGCCCGGCGCTGGCGCGGTCGGCGGGAGACGTATCAGTTCATGGTGTCGGCGTCCCAGGGCGATGGCGGGCCGCCGGTCAGCGCCTCGGGGCGCTTGGAGGATGTGCCCTACGGCTGGGTGCCGTACGGCGGGCTCTTCGGCGTGGGAGCGGCCGGGGCAGCCATTGCAGCCCTGCTCCTGCTGGGCGGAGGCGGCTCAGAGACGGCAAGCGAGATCACGTACGAACAGTTGAGCCGCATGGTGCTGCCGCAGGGCGAGCTGGGGTCCGACTACGCCAGCTTCACGCTGGACCCGAACAAGTCCGGGCCCCTGCATAACGCCGGGCGGATCGACGGCTCCTGCGACAAGGAGCGGGAGACGGCCGACATTGAGCGTCTGGGCCGGGTGAACGGCTACGGCTCAGCCTACCAATCGACGCCGCAGGTGGCGGCCGGCAGCGGGACTTTCCTGGTCTCCAGCAGCGTGGAGCAGTACAAGACCGGCACGGGGGCGGAGCAGGCGCTGCAAGAGTTCCTGGCAGACCCGGTCAAAGGCATGGGGACGCCGGAGTGCCAGACGCTGACGCCGCTGAGGCGCGAAGAGTTCGGTCCGGGCGCCATAGGAAACAATGCGAACGGCGTGGAAGTGCGGGTCAGCGAGACTAAGGACGGCGGGGAGAAGATAGAGCACACGCTGACCATTGTAGGGTTCGTTCGCGGGTCGCTGCTGGGGATGGTGATGATCGGCCACTTCGACAGCCCCGACTACCGGGACGACGCGGAAGCGCTGGCCCGTAAGCTGGACAGCCGCATTCAGCGCGTGCTGAGCGAGAAGCCCTCCCGGTCGGCCACCGCCTCGCCATCGGGCAGCGGCTCGCCGACGCCATCAGGCTCGGGTTCGCCGACGCCGACAGGCAGCGGCCCGGCGACGCCTGGGCCCACGGGCGGCCCGGCCACACAGGGGCCTAAGCCCACTCCCACCGGCGGTGCGCAGCCGCCCGGAGCGCAGGCCCCCGTGATCAACTCGCTGGGCTGCAGCCCCATCTCGGTGCAGACCGGTCAGACCGTGAGCTGTAATCCTTCCGTCAGCGGCACCGTGACGGCGTGGTCTTGGTCGGCCGCCGGCGGCTCCCCTTCCGGTGGGAGCGGGGCCACGTTCTCGACTGCCTTCGGTTCGCCGGGAACGGCGACCATCAGCCTGAAGGCCTGCAACGGCTCCGCCTGCAACGGCGGCGCACAGACGATCGCCGTGGCGAGCGCGCCGCCGCCGCCCAGCGCGCCGGTCATCAACTCCCTGGGCTGTAGCCCCATCTCGGTGCTGGTCGGAGACACGGTGAGCTGCAACCCCAGCGTCAGCGGCAGCGTGACCTCGTGGTCGTGGTCAGCCGCCGGGGGCTCTCCCGCCAGCGGGGGCGGCGGCAGCTTCGCCACCAGCTTCGGCTCGCCCGGCAACCAGGCCATCAGCCTCACCGCCTGCAACGGCGGGGCCTGCGCCTCCGGCTCGCAGGGGATCTCGGTGACCGCGCCCGCAGAGACGTACCAGGTGTTCATCGACTCGGCCGCTGTGACACCCGACGGTCTCGTCACCGTAACCCTCTACGTTGACGCTCCGGCGGCCGGCCTTGGCAGCTACGATATCGACATCGACTACGATTCGTCGGTGATCTTCGCTGTGGACTGCGAATCATACGACGTCAACGGCTACTGCGACCCATTCTTCACCGAGAGCACTGTCAACTTCGCCGGCTACATGGGCCTTTCCGGCACCTTGTTCATAGGGAGCATCACCTTCCAGGCGGGCTCCTTTACGGGCGTCTCTCCGCTGTTCATCAGCCTGTACACCCTGGAGGACGCTTTCGGCAACGATGTGATCGGTACCGGGAACGCCCAGGTCTTCGACGGCCAGATCAGCGTCCAATAAGGGTTGGGCGCAGCATGGGCAGGCGGCGCCCCTAGATGACGTCTTTCCTCTTCTGTAGCACGAGCAAGAGGATGAAGATGCCGGCCATGATGGCGCCGATGGCGGCCCAGGTCACGTAGACATCGGCCCCAAAGATATCGCCGAAACGGTCGTCGATGGGGTGCAGGGCAACCTTTCGTTCAGCGTCAGTGGCGTACTGCTGAATGCCGGGGAGATTGCAGGCGGAGAGGTCCACCCCCTCGCAGACGCCGGTCTTGACGTGGGCGGCGGCCGTCAAGGCCTGAAAGACCCACTTGGTGCTGGTGATGTCGCCCAGGACCAGGCCGGCCGGCCCCAGGGTGTTGAGGGGCAACAGACCACCGGAGAAGACCATCTGCACCACAACAACCGCGATGACCAGGATCATGGCCTGCTCCTCACGGGGGACAAACGTGGAGATGAGGAGGCCCCACATGACGCCGGACATGACCGACAGCGCCAGCGTCACGTAGAACTGGACGAGGTCGATGGTCTGCAGGTGCGAGAAGTCGATAGCCAGCAGCTTGAGGGCAAAAAAAGCGCCGGCATGATAGAAGGCGAACAGGTAACCGATCCAGACCTTGGATAACAGGTAAGGCACGATTTTCAGGGTCACCGTGCGTTCCCGCTTGTAGATGGCGTTTTCCTTGACGATCTCGCGGACGGATGTGAGGGCGCCGACCAGGAACGGGATGAGCGACCCCATGAAGAGCATGGTCATGGCGCGAATGGAGTCGCCCACGCGCAGGTCGAAGAGGTTACGGGGCCAGGAAATGAGATCGATGGCGCCCAGGGCCGGCGCGATGAGGAAAAGCAGCAAGAGGTTCATCCGGTCTCGGCGGATGATGTCCAGGTAGCGAGAGGAGAGGATCCAGAACTGGCGCAGGGAGGAGACAGTCCGCGGGGCCGCGGCCCTGGCTGGGGCGCTAGGCCTGGCCTGAGCGGGCGGGGCCTGGGCCGGCCCACGCACCACATCGCCGTACTTCTCCTCCAGCCGGGCGACTACGAACTTCTGGTACTGATCGGACTGCCGGTATTTCTGGGCCCAGGTCTCCGGGGTCAGCTCGTTCTCCAGCTTCTCGTAGATGCCGTCGAAGTCTTCGACCTCGAAGTAGGGGAGGGCCTCTTCGGGCGGCCCGTAGTAGGCCAGATGGCCGCCCTTGGCCAGGAAGACCACCTGGTCGCAGAGCATGACGTTCTTGGTGGCGTGGGTGACCAGTAGGACGGTGTGGCCCTGGTCGGCCAGTTTGCGCAGCAGGCGCATCATCTGGCTCTCGGTGCCGGGGTCAAGGCCGGAGGTGGCCTCGTCCAGGAAGAAAAGCCCGGGCTTGGTCAGCAGCTCGGCGCCGATAGATACGCGCTTGCGCTGACCGCCGCTGAGGCGGCTGATGGGCAGGTCTCGACGCTCGCTGAGGCCGAGGATTTCCATGACCTCCTCTACGCGCTGTCGCCGCTCGGCCGGGCCGGTGTCCGAGGGCAGGCGGAGGCGCGCCGAGTAATCGAGCGCTTTGGAGATGGTGAGCTCTTTGTGGATGATGTCGTCCTGGGGCACGTAGCCGAGGTCGGTGCGATAAGCGTCGAAGTTGCGGTAGAGGTTGGTGCCGTTGACCAGCACGGCGCCGTCCCCGGCGGGGCGGAAGCCGTTAAGGGCGTCCAGGAGGGTGGACTTGCCGGCGCCGCTGACGCCGACCACGGCGACGAACTCCCGCGCGTGAATGGCCAGGGATATGTCCTGGAGCAGGTTCAGCCCCTTGCCGACGAACTGGTTCAGGTGTAGGGCGTCCAGTCGCAGGTCGCGGGACTCGTCGACCTGCTGGAGCGCCTCGGGCGCAAACACGAACTTGATGGGCCCGACGCGGATCGTGTCGCCGGGGCGCAGGGGGCGCGGTTCGCGCGGGAGGACGCGCTCGCCGTTGAGGAAGGTGCCGTTGCTGGAACCGACGTCCTCCACCACGTAGCCGCCATCGGCGCGGAAGATGCGGGCGTGGTTGCGGGATACCGCCGGGTAGTCCAGGGTGACGTCGTTGCCGGCGCTGCGGCCGATGGTGATGACGGCGTGGCCCCGGAGGTCGAGCTGCTGGGCGAGGGTGGTCTCTTCGACGGCCTCCGGCGAGGTCCTGTAGGCCAGGGTGACGCTCTGGCCTATCTCAAGGATGTCGCCATCGGCGAGCAGCCTGGCGGGGACGCGCTGGCCCTGGAAGGTCAGGCCGTTGGCGCTGCCCAGGTCGGCGATCTCATAGCCGGGGCCGGCACGCCGCAGCTCGGCGTGGCGGCGCGAGACCACGAGGTCATCGATGACGATGTCGTTGGCCGGGTCGCGGCCCAGGGAGAGGATGTCCCCTTCCAGGGGGAATTCCTTGGTCCACTGGGGAGCGGTGACGATGAGGCGTGGACGGGGCGGCGCCACAAGGGTCACCGCGTGCGCCTCGCGAGCCGGGCCTGCTGCCCAGGGGGCAGGCGCCACGCGGGTAGCCCCTTGATCCAGCCCCGACAAGCGCATGACCAGGGTGAAGCCGCCGATGGTGATGGTGTCGCCGTCCTTGATGGGGCGCGCCACCTTAGGATCGATCTCGGCGCCATCGACGCGGGTGCCGTTGGCGCTGCCCAGGTCGCTGATGCAGTACCCATCGCCGGCCCACTCCAGGCGCGCGTGATGGCGGGACACCAGGGGGTCGCTGAGGACCAGTTGGTTATCCTCGGCGCGCCCGATGGCGGTGGGGTCGCCGCTGAGGGCGTACTGGCGGATCTGGTCGCCTTGGCGGATTTCCAGGATGCCCGAGGTAGCTATGGGAGGCGCCTCCTGAGGTACGTCTGGCGCCGTCGGGTGAGCACGGACATGGCGCCGGTGCCCCTCAACTGCCATATGCTACACCATCGGGCGGGGAAACCCAACGTGCGGGGTTAGTTAGCGCGGGCCGTTAGGCGTGGCCGAACTTCATCCAGACGGTGCCCGGGGCCCCGATAGTGGGCGGCCCTTCGCGGTAGATGGCCCAGAGGAAGTCGATGCCGCCGCCCGACTCCTCGACAGGCCCATCGGCCACACCGCCGTTCCAGTCGAAGAGGGTGATCTTCCGCGTCGGGCCGTAGGGATCAACGCCCCAGCGGGCCCAGTCGTCGGCCGAGATATCGCTGACCTCGTAGGAGCCGGAAGAGGAGCCGAAGTACCAGGTGCCGTTGGCGTACAGCTCTAGCTCGCGGGTGATGGTGGTATCGACGGTGCCGGCGCCACCCTCGTCGTAGAAGATGCGGGCGGAGTAGGCGCGCCAGGCGCCCGCGAACTCGGGGTTGGCCGCCAGTGCGGGCTCCTGGACCGGCTGTGCTGACGCGGGTTGCTCCACGGGTTGGGGCTGCTGCGCTGGGGCTTGGGCCGCCGCCGGCGCTTCCGTCGCGGGCGCGGGGGCCGTCTGTGCCGCGGCCGGCGCGGAAGCAGCGGGCGTCTGTGCGCTCCCGGCGGGGGTCGCGGCCTCTTGACCGCCGCCGCAGGCGGCCAGGGCGGCCGCTGTCAGGGCAAGGGGTATCAGCAATAAGGTTATGCGCTTCACCGGCGTGTCCTTTCGGTCAAAGTTCCTGGATGGCAGGTCTGGCCAATGGTGGGGACGGCGCCCCGACAACGTGAGACGCCGGGCGATTGGCGGGCGTTACACATGGCTATGGCGCCCCGTACTCGCCGCAGCCGACCGGGTCCAGCAACGAGGCCTTGACAGGGGAACGATGGGGTATCATGGTGGCAAGAAGCCGGGAAGCGCCGGTCTTGGCGGGAGGGAGACAGCTATGCAGACGCAGGAGCGAGAGGTCTACGTCGGGCGGTACTATGGCCAGCGTGAGATCGACATAACGCCCGAACTGGTACGCCACTACTCGGAGTCGGTGGACGACTACAACCCCTGGTACACAGGCGATTCGCCGTTCGGGGGGCCGGTGGCGCCGGCTCTGGTCCTCCACTCGGAGGTATACCGCTACAGCGGCTGGTACCTGCCCAACGTGTACGGAAACCTGCACGCCAAGCAGGAGTGGGAGCTGTTCCAGCCGATGAAGGTGGGCGAGCGCGTCACGACCCGCTCCATCATCGTCGACCGGTACCTGAGGCGGGACCGGGAATACGTGGTCAACGAGGTGAGCTGCTTTGGTGGCGACGGCCGCTTGTTGAACCGAGGACGGACGCATCAGAGCTTTCTGATGGCCAGCGGCACGGGCATCGTGGTGGACAAGGAGCGGGAGAAGCGTCCCGAGCGGCGATTCGAAGTGGGTGAGGGCGATGTGCTGGAGGAGCTGTCTCCGGTGGTGAAGGACGTGACCCTGGAGATGTGCCACAAGTTCTCCGGCCCGGCCAAGAACTACCACAACGATCTGGAAGCGGCGCGCCAGCTGGGCTTCCCTGATATAGTCGTGCAGGGGATGATGTCGCTCTGTTTTCTCTCCGAGATGATGACTAACCGGTTCGGGGCAGGCTGGTACGCGGGGGGACGTATGAGCGTGAACCTGGTGAACGTTCTCTGGCAGAAGGAGCGGACGGTCTGCCGCGGGTTAGTGCGCGAGATGACGGCGGAAGGTTCGCGGCGGCGGGCCCATCTTCAGGTGTGGTGCGAAAAGGAGGACGGCGCCAAGACCGTGGTGGGGACGGCCAGCGCGCTCCTCGAGTAGCACAGGCCGGGAGCGTGGGGGCTCTCGCTATTCCGGCTGGCGGGGGAGATGCTCGACGATCATGTCGAGGGCCTCGCCGCGGCGCACCCAGCGCAGCAGCTCACGGCGAAGCAGCAGGCTGACCTTCTCCAGGGCCTGCGCGCGCTCCGGGCTCTTCTGGCGGTCCAAGGCCAGGTGCACCTCTCGCAAGGCGTCTTCGCAGGCGGCCGCCATCCGCCAGGCGAAGAACCAGCGCCCGCTAAGGTCCGCCCATGCTTCACCGGTGCCCGTATTCTGTTGCGCTGCGATCGCCATCGCTAAACCCATCCCTTCTGCTCTGATTTACCAATATGGATGCGCGCCGGGCTTCCAGTGTTACAGAAAATCTCGGTCGTAGAACGTACTTCTGCTATACTGATGACAGCCACAGCCCGGATAGAGGTGATCCAGACTGCCACGACAACGACTTAGGAAAAGACGGAAGGGCCCGGCCGATTTTCCCGGTCCCCGCAAAAGCAAGCCGCCGTTTCCCATAAACCTGATCTTCAACGTAAAGGCTTTCTATCTCTTCTTCATCGTCATCATGATCGCCAGCCTGGCGGCCGTGGGGCTGGGAAGCTTTGGCGGGAGCAGCTCGTCGACCTTGCCGCCTCTGGTGGACGAGAGCCCCGCGGCCAGCGCGACGCCCGCCGGCCTGTCGTTCCCCGATGGCCCCGCCTTGACCGGCGACTGGACACAACCGCACAAGGCGATCATCAAGACCAACAAGGGGGACATCGAGATCGCGCTGGCCACGGACGCGCCGCAGGCCGTGAACAGCTTCGCCTACCTGGCCGGCAAGAGCTTCTACAACGGCACTTTCTTCTTCTACGTAGACCATGACTTCGTCGCTCAGGCCGGTGACCCCACCTGCCGCGCTGACGCCGAGAACGTATGCAGCGGCGCCGGAGGCCCCGGCTACACCCTGCCGGTCGAGCAGACCCAGGAAGGGCACGAACAGTGGGCCGTGGTGGCGCCGGCCACGGCCGAGGGCCAGTCCGTGCACGGCAGCCAGTTCCGCATCCTGCTGCAGACGGACACGCGGCTGGACGGCAAGGAAACGGTGTTCGGCAAGGTTGTGAAGGGGCAGGAGATTCTTGAGGGGCTGCCCAACTTCACGCCCTGCTCGGTGGCGCAGACCAGCGGCTGCGTGGCGACGCCGGACCCCTCTGCGGCGCTGGTTATCGAGGAGGTTGAGATCCTGCCGGCGTAGGCGCGTCGGGATTATACAAACACTGAGGCCGGCCCACCGCGGGCCGGCCTTCCGCATTCTGAGTGGTCAGTTACTCGCTTGTCCTAGTGCTGGCTGTATTTCTTACCGTCGTCCCCGGATTCCGGTTTGGCGGCGTAGCCGGCGCCCTGGCTGCGGCTCTCCACCTTGGGCGCCTCCTTCTTCTCCCCCGGCTCTTCCTGGCCCTCCTTGATCTCGCGGCGGAACTCCCGGATGCCGCGACCGATCCCCTTGCCGATATCGCCGATGCGGCTGGCGCCGAAGAGGACGACAACGATGGCGAATATGATTAGGAGTTCAGGGGCGCCGAGGCTCTGGAAGATGAGGAACGGCATGGCTTGTCTCCAACCTTTCGGGGCCAGCATACCACCAGGCCGCGACCCCGGCAACCGCCGTCATCCGGCGCCCCGCTCGATGGCGAACATCAAGACGAGAAAGACCAGGGTGGCGGCCAGGGCCGGCACCCCGATCTGCCACACCTCAGCGATGAGAAAGAAGGTTCCCAGGGCCGCACTGATGCCGAGCCCTGTGATGATGAGGATGCGGGCCACGACGATACCCACAGGTATTGGCTTGGTCGGCGGGGTGGGCTCCTCTTGCATCGCTAGCGAGGCCCGCCCTTTCGGCTGCGCCTGAGTCCTACGAGCCGCGCTGACCCGCCGTGCCCCTGCCGGGCCTGGGCATTGCGGACCTTCGCCTGCACACGGGGAGGCGCCGGCCGGCGTTGAGGCCCACTGCTCCGGGGTGACACCGCGGCCTCAGCGATCGATCTGAGCTTTCTGGAGCCGGCCGGAGTAGTCGATGTACACGGTCTTCCACTCGGTGTAGGAGTCCAACGCTGCCTGGCCGGCCTCGCGGTGGCCGTTGCCGGTGCCGCGCGTGCCCCCGAAGGGGAGGTGGACCTCCGCGCCAATAGTGCCGGCGTTTAGGTACACCATGCCCGTGGTTATGCGCTCCATGGCCCGGAACGCCTTGCTTAGGTCCGATGTGTAGATGGAGGTGACCAGCCCGTATGGGACATCGTTGTTGATGGCGACCGCCTCTTCCAGGTCGGAGCAGGCGATAATGTCGGTGACCGGCCCGAAGATCTCTTCCTGGGCTATGCGCATGTGGGGCTGAACGTCAACCAAGACGGTGGGCTGGAAGAAGTAGCCCCTGTCCAGGCCGTTGCCGGTGGCGCGGGCGCCGCCGCAGGCCGCGCTGGCGCCCTCGTCGCGGCCGATCTCCATATAGCTCTGGATCTTCTCCAGTTGGGGCCGGTTGACCACGGGGCCCATCTCGCTGGTCGCGTCCAGGCCGTTGCCCAGGCGCAGGGCGCCGGCCCTGGCCACCAGGCGGTCAGTAAACGTTCCCACCAGTCGCTCCTGGACGATCATGCGGCTGGCCGCCGTGCAGCGCTGGCCGCTGGTCCCGAAGGCGCTCCAGACGGCGCCCTCAATGGCCAGGTCGACGTCGGCGTCGGCCAGCACGATGATGGCGTTCTTGCCGCCCATCTCCAGGTGGAGGCGCTTGCCGTTGCGACCGCAGTAGGCGGCGATCTCGCGGCCCACCTCCAGGGAGCCGGTGAAGGAGACCATGGCCACGCGCGGGTCCTCGACCAGGGCGGCGCCGGTCTGATCCTCGCCGAAGACCAGGTTGGCGACGCCCGCCGGCAGGCCCGCCTCCTCCAGGATACGCAGGAGGTTGTTGCCACTGAGGGGCGAGTAGGGCGATGGCTTAAACACCACGGTGTTGCCGGTCACCAGGGCGGGCATCACTTTCCAGCAGGGGATGGCCAGGGGGAAGTTCCAGGGCGTGATGGCGGCGACGACGCCGTGGGGCTGGCGGACGGCCATGGCGAACTTGTTGGGCAGCTCGGCAGGGGTCGTATGACCGAACATGCGGCGGCCTTCGCCAGCGGCGTAGTAGGACATATCGATGGCCTCCTGGACGTCGCCGCGGCCCTCCTTCAGGACCTTGCCCATCTCGATGGTGACGTCGCGGGCCAGGTCCTCCTTGCGGGCCAGCATTATTTCGCCCGCTCGGAACAGTATCTCAGCCCGGCGGGGCGCCGGCGTACGGCGCCAGCCGTCCCCGGCCGCAACGGCGGCGGCCACGGCATCGGCGACATCCTGGGGGCCAGAGTCCGGAAAGCTGCCGATGATGTCGCCGGTGGCCGGATTCTCGCGCTGGAAGGACCTGTCGCTCTTGGGGAGGAC
>JACPQO010000102.1 GCA_016190405.1 Chloroflexota bacterium
CGATAAGGCAATTCTGTCGCCACTACTCTACCCACGATTTGATTAAGGGTTCGAATAACAGCGGACAGGAATAAATCTACCTCCCTACATTTTCAGAACCATCCTTGCCAAAGCCCGTCATTGCGAGGAGCGAAGCGACGTGGCAATCTCGCATCTACAGAGGTCGCCGCGGCCCGCTCGCGCGGGCCTCGCGATGACTATTTCAGCACCCTGTAGCCACTTAGCGCTGTCCAAAGGGTGGCGGTCTCTCCCTGGGTGCCAGCTCCGGCATCGTCCTGCCGGCGAACAGACGAGAGTGTGAGAGCGGCTTGCTTGGCGCTGTCGGCGACAGGGCCCGGCGGTCGCCCTGGGGCGATGCCATCGCCCTTGACAACCTGGCCGATCTGAGGGAAGATAACGGTGCTCTCCGAGCGGTCTGAAAGCGGATCAGGCAGACGGGAATCGCTGGAGCGGAAGGGCGACCGGAAGCCCTGGCGCGACCCGGAAACCAGACGAGCCAAGGGTCACTCGGGGGGCGCTTCTTTTTGGGGCTGCGAACCCGGCGCAGCCCCCAGTGAACCCTCCGCCGACTGCGGCCTATCCCTGTCCCTCCGGCGGTATGATCAGCTTGGAGCCAAGCTTGGCATCGATCTCCCGTGCCAGCGCCAAGTCGCGGTCGGTCAGCGCTCCCTCGCTGTGGGTGATCAGCCGCAGGGTGACGCGGTTGTAGTTGATGGTGATGTCGGGATGGTGCCCGGCCGACTCGGCCAGGTAGGCCACCGAGTTGACGAAGGCGATGGCCCGCAGGAACGTGCGAAAGGTGTACTGCTTGCGCAGGCGGCCGTGGCGCAGCTCCCACCCTTCCAGCTCCGAGAGGCCGGCCTGCACTTCCTGCTCGGACAACACGCGCGGCTCTGCCATCCTCGCACCGCCTTCCGTGGGCTAGAATAGCATGCCTATCCTGCGCCTGCCATAATGAGACGAGGATAGCGAGGAGGCTGCCCGTGACCATCTACGACGTCTCAGTCCCGCTATGGCCCGGCATGGTCACCTACGCCGGCGAGCCCGGGCCCCGCCTGGAGTACACTTCGCTGCTCAGCCGCGGCGATTCGGCCAACATCAGCGCGCTGTCCATGGGCTCGCATACCGGCACCCACGTCGATGCCCCGCACCACTTCCTGGACGGCGCCTCGACCGTGGAGGCGATGCTGCCGGAGGCGCTGGTCGGGCCGGCGCAGGTCATGGAATACACGGGCTCCGGACACATCACCGCCGCCGACCTGGAGGCCGCGGACCTGCCCGCGGACGCCCGGCGCCTCCTGCTCAAGACCCCCAACGGCCGCTTCTGGCAAGACGACGCCTTCCACAGCGATTTCGTCGGCCTGACGGGAGACGTCGCGGGCTGGCTGGTGGACCGCGGCTTCCTCCTGGTGGGTATCGACTACCTGTCCATCGAGCGGTTCCGGTCGCCGACGCACGAGGTGCACAAGCTGCTCCTCGGCGCCGGTGTGGTGATCGTGGAGGGGCTCGACCTGCGGGCGGTGCCGCCGGGCCCCTACTTCCTGGTCTGCGCGCCCTTGAAGCTCGTCGGCGCCGAAGGCGCACCCGCCCGCGTCTTCCTCATGGACAGCACGCCCTAGTCCCATGTCAGACAGTCCGCCCCGCCGGGCCAAGATTATCGCCACCGTGGGCCCGGCCACCCGCGGTGAAGCCTCGCTGGCGGACCTCCTGGAAGCCGGCGCCGACGCCGTGCGCCTGAACTTCTCCCACGGCACCCGGCAAGAGCACGCCCGCGCCCTCCGCCTGGCCCGGCGGCTGGCCCAGCAGATGAACCGGCCGCTGGCCGTCATCCAGGACCTACCGGGACCCAAGATCCGGGTGGGGTCCCTGGCGGGAGGCGGCCTGCCGCTGCCGGAAGGGGCAAACGCGGTCCTCACTACCAGGAGCGTCGAGGGCGACGGGCGTACCATCCCTGTGAGCTCCGCGGCCCTCCCCCGCGAAGTGAGCCCCGGCGACCGCGTCCTCCTGGGCGACGGCGAAGTGGAGCTTACGGTGCTCTCCATCAGCGGCCGCGACGTCCGCACGCGGGTGACCCACGGCGGCCTGCTCAAGTCGAACCAGGGGCTGCACCTTCCGGGCGTCTCCCTGAGCGCGCCGTCTCCCACAGAAAAGGACATCGCCGACCTGAGATTCGGCCTGAACCTGGGCATCGATTACGTGGCCCTCTCCTTCGTCCGCAGCGCGGAGGACATCCGCCGTCTCAAGGAGGCGATGGGCGATGAAGGGCGGCGGGTCCCGATCATCGCCAAGCTGGAGAAGCGCGAGGCCATCGACCGGCTGGACGAGATCATGAGGGCGGCCGACGGTGTCATGGTGGCCCGCGGCGACCTGGGGCTGGAGTTGCCCCCGGAGAAGGTGCCCCTGCTCCAGAAGCAGATCATACGCGGCGCCAACCAGCGGGGCATCCTGGTGATCACGGCCACCCAGATGCTGGAGTCCATGGTGGAGAACCCCAGGCCCACCCGCGCCGAGGCGTCCGACGTGGCCAACGCTATCCTGGACGGCAGCGATGCCGTGATGCTGTCCGCCGAGACCGCCGTGGGGCGCTACGCGAGCGATTCCGTGCGTATGATGGCGCGTATCGCTGCCGAGGCGGAGACGGGGGCAGGGCCCTCGGTGCACGGCGAGCCGGCGGGCCTGGACCACGCCCACGCCATGGGTCACGCGGCCTGCGCCCTGGCCCAGGACATCGCCGCCGCCGCCATCATCGTCTTCACCCAGAGCGGCTACTCGGCCCAGCTGGTGTCCAAGGAGCGGCCCGGCGTCCCCATCTTCGCCTTCACCCCCAGCCAGCAGGTGTACAACCAGCTTGCCCTTTGGTGGGGCGTCACGCCCCTGCTCGTGGCCTTTCCGCGTGGCGCCCAGGCCATGATCGACGCGGCCGACGCCGCCCTGACCGCCCGCGGCCTCCTGCACCGAGGCGACACCGCCATCGTGGCCCGCTGGTCGCCCATCCGCGCCCGCGGCTGGACCAACTTCGTCAAGATCCACCGTCTGCGGGGCGCGCGTTAGGAGCCCCGGTTCCAGTTCACCGAAGGCCAGGCTTCAGCCTGGCTGTCGCCCGCTAGGGCACCCCGCTAGCCCTTCGCGAAGCGCAGCGACAGCTCAAGCGGCCTGTCCAGCGTCAGCTCGAGGGCCAGGAGACCGTCCGCGCGGACGGCCATCACGGTGTCCCCTCCGGCTTCCAGCGAAGGCCGGCCCCACCCGCTGGGCGTGTGCACAAACAGCTCGCCGCGCCGGCAGGCGACCGGCCGCAGGGAGAGGCGGAGCGTGCCTGCGTCCCACGCCTCGCTCTCGACTTCGAGTGCGCCCTGGGCGAAGTGGAACGTGCTGCCCACAACCTGCGGCCGCTCCAGCGCCGGCCGCAGGCCCACCAGCTTGCAGCCGTGCTTGGGCAGGCTGAGCGCCAGCGTGCCGCTGTGGCTGCCCAGGTACTGGCGTCCCCACACCTCGAAGACGTGCGTGGCCTCGGCCGGCAGCGGCGCCATCACCTCTGCCGGTTCGTCCCGCCAGTTGAAGACGCCGAGGAGATTGTGGCTGCCGCAATCCAGCTCGAATAACCGCGGCATCTCCGATTCGAACAGGTCCAGGGGCGCGGCCGATTTCCCGTACGGCGGCAGCAGGAAGGAGACGATCCGCCGCCGCCGCTCGTCCGACAGGCGCGGCAGGTTGTCGCTGTCCAGCATCATCCCGCCGGACAGGCCGATGACGGTGGCCAAGGTGCGCACCTCGTCCGCGCTGAGAGCGGTCTCGGAGTCGCGGGCCAGCAGGCAATCGGGGTCGTTCAGCCAGAGGCGGCCGTGCATCCAGAAGCGGCTGAGGATGTTGCGGATGCCGTTCAAGGTGGAGACCAGGCTGAGGTCGCTGCGGCCGGGCTCCCGCGGCGGCTCGGCCGGGTACCAGAAGGGCGCCACGTCCGGCCCGATGCGCGTCCCGTTGACGATCCCGATGCTGGGCGCCACCGGGTTGCCGCAGCCCAGGATGAACCTGTCGCGCGCGGCGCGGCGGATCGTCTCGATGCCGCGACGGTAGGCCTGGGCCCGTGTGACGTTGGGGTCGTGGCGGATGCCGTCCACGGCGCCGGCGTACAGGAAATCGATCTTGACGTAGTCGTAGCCCCAGGCGTCGAAGACGGTACGGAAGACGCGGTCCAGCCACTCGATGGCGTCTGGCCGCGTCAGGTCCATGGCGTAGCACTGCTGGCTCCAGTTGACCATCGCCACGTAGGGGCGACCTGGCTTGTAGCGGACGGCCCAGTCCGGATGCTCCTGCCACAGCCGGGAGTCGGCGCCGATCATGAAGGGCGCCAGCCAGAGGCCGGCCTTGAAGCCGCGGGCGTGGACCTGCTCGGCCAGCCAGCCCATACCGTGGGGGAACTTCTCGTTGGGCGTCAGCCAGTCGCCGATGCCGGCCTGGTAGCCATCGTCGATCTGGACGTACTCCACCGGCATCTCGTCCCGGTGCGCGGCCAGGAACTCCAGGTTCTCCAGCACCGTCTCCTCGCGGACGCCCTGCCAGTAGTAGTACCAGGAGCACCAGCCGCTGACGACGTGGGGCCAGGGGACGGCGCCGGACTCCTTCGCCAGGGCGTCTCCATAGCGCTGGAGCGACTCCAGGGGCGTCCGCCCGGGCGGGCGGCCGTCTGGGCGCGTCGGCTCCAGCAGCAGACGCTCGGAGGCCAGGCTGGCGCCGGGTGGTACCTCGATGCCGTCGGCGTAGGAGGCCGCCGTGATCGCCCGGCGCCCGCGGTCCAGCCAGAGCTGTGAGAACTGGTCGGCCGCCGATACGAAGCCGGCGGTCAGGCCGCGGCCGGTGGCCGGGTCGACCACGGCCGTCACGAGCTCGGATAGGAAGCGGCCGCGCCATGGGGCGGGCTGCGTGGTGGGCCCGATGACCGGCGGTGCCATGTAGATGTCCTCGCCGGAGCAGGGCAAGACCAGGGCCGGGGTCCAGTTCTGCCAACCCTCCTTGTAGAATCGCCAGGCCCGGGGGTCCGCGCCCAGACGCAGCGGGCTGCCCTCCAGGACGTGAAAGGCCTGCACCCGCAGAGGAGCGTCAGTTGTGTTCTCGATGCCGGCCTGGAGGACGGCGAAGGGCTGTGTGTCGTAGAGAGTTAGCGTTAACGTTAGCTCTGGCTCACTTTGGTGCCACCGCCTTCGCAGCGCCAGCGCCAGGCCGCCGCCGTGCGGGTCCTCAATGCGCCGCGCGCTCTCCGGCACGAAGCCGGCGCCGCGAGTCGAAAGCGTAGAGCCGTCCGTGAGAAGCACGGAGCTGGCCACGTGGGGCATCACCGCGCGGCCGGTCTGCGCCTCGCTTACCGCGAATGTGCCCTCGTCTAGGTGCACCGCCAGGCGCAGGCTATCGCTGGTCAGCACGGGGCCGCGGGCCGTCTCGCGGAAGCGGACCTCAGACATAGGACACCTCAAGGCCGTCTGTCGCCTGGCACAGGTAGACTGTCGCCAAGCGCCCCACGCGGCGGCGGTACTCGCCGCCGACGTGCTCTTCGAAGGCTCCCAGCGCCTGGCGTCGCACCAGGTTCACGGTGCAGCCGCCGAAGCCGGCGCCGGTCAGCCTGGCGCCCAGCACGCCATCCGTGCCCCGCGCCAGCTCCACCAGCAAGTCCAGCTCCGGGCAGGAGACCTCGAAATCGTCGCGCAGACTGCGGTGCGAAGCGTAGAGCAGGTCGCCCAGCGCGTCGATATCGCGCCCGCGCAGCGCCGCCACGGCCGCCAGGACACGCTCCTCCTCGGTCACCACGTGGCGGGCGCGGCGGTACAGGTCCTCGGGCAGGGTGCCTCGATGTGATTCCAGGTCGGCGGCACCGGCGTCACGCAGCGCCGCGACTCCCAGCAGGCAGGCGGCGCGGGCGCATTCCTGGCGGCGCAGGTTATAGGGCGCCGCCTCCAGGCTGCGCCGCATCCCGGAGTCGACGACGACGATCGCCACGCCGGCCTCTGGCAGGCCCAACGGGATGTGCTCCGCAGCCAGGGAGCGGCAGTCGATGAGGAGGGCGTGCTCGCGGCGGCCCAGCGCAGCCGCGAACTGGTCCATAACCCCACACTGGACGCCCGCGAAGTCGTTCTCCGCCCGCTGGGCCAGGAGGGCCAGCTCGCGTGGCTGAAGGCGAACATCGCTGGCTGTGGCCAGGGCGCCCGCTGTGGCCACCTCCAGCGCCGCCGAAGATGAGAGGCCGGCGCCGATGGGGACATCGCCGCTGATGACCAGGTCGACACCCCTCAACGCGTGGCCCGCCTGCCCCAGGGCCCAGACAACGCCACGCACGTAGTTCCGCCAGCCGCCCCCCGGCGCCGGCGGGGTGTGGTCCAGGGCGAACTCATCGTCCTCTCCCAAGTCGAGGGAGATGGCCCGGACGAGCGGGTCGTCTCGGAGCGACGCCGCCACCGCTACGGTGCGGTCGATGGCCAAGGGCAGGACGTGGCCCTCGTTGTAGTCCGTGTGCTCGCCGATGAGGTTCACGCGGCCTGGCGCCTCAGCGATGAGGGTGGCGGGCCGGCCGAAGCGGGCGGCGGAGGCGCGCAGGAATGCCTCTCGGTCTGCGGTCATGGCTGTCGCCCAGTATAGGAGGCCGGAGAGCGATGGCAAAGGGCCGCGCGTTGCATGCAGAGGAGGCGCCGCCTATCATGAGGGGCGATTGTCATGGCGGGCCAAGCTCTGGAGGGACTTGGGGTCGTCGAGTGCGGCGGCACGCTGGCCGCCGCCTACGCCGGCAAGCTGATGGCCGACCTGGGGGCCGACGTTGTCAAGGTGGAGCAGCCCGGCAGCGGCGACCCGGCCCGTGGCATGGGGCCCTTCCCGGGCAACGAGCCGCACCCCGAAAAGAGCGGCACTTTCCACTACCTCAACTGCAACAAGCAGGGCATCACCCTCAACCTGCACGACCCCAAGGGCCAGGAGTTGCTGTACCGCCTGGCCGCTGACGCCGACGTCCTGGTGCATGCCCATCCCCCTGCGGAAGCTGCAGCCCTGGCCCTGGACTATCAGCGCCTGCGCGAGGTCAATCCGCGCCTCGTGATGGCCTCCATCTCGCCTTTCGGGCAGAGCGGCCCCTATCGGGACTACAAGGCATACGACATAACGACCGCCAGCGCTGGCGGTTGGACCTGGATCAACGGCTGGCCGGGGCATCCGGAGATGCCGCCGCTGAAGACGTTCGGCCAGCAGACGGAGTACCAGGCTGGCGTCAACGCCGCCGTGGCGACCCTGGGCGCGCTGTTCTGGCGGTTGCGCTCCGGCCGCGGCCAGCATATCGAGGTCTCCGCGCAGGAATGCATCACCGCCATGCTGGAGATGACCTTCACCTTCTGGCCTTACATGCAGGTGCCGGCCGTGCGCTGGGGCCAGCGGCCCATCCACCCCATCGACTTCTTCCAGTGCAAGGACGGGGGCTGGATCTTCGTTCTGTGCATCGAGGAGGCCCAGTGGAAGGCCTTCGTCGAGCTGATGGGCAGCCCTGAGTGGGCCTCCTGGGAGGTCTTCGCCGACCGCTTCGTGCGGGCCTCCAACTACGACGCTCTGAGGCCCTTCCTGGCCGATTGGGTGAGCGAATGGAACGTGACGGACCTGTACCGCGCCGCGCAGGAGAAGCGGATCCCCTTCGCGCCGGCCTCCAACCTGGCCGACCTGCTGGACTCGCCGCACCTCAAGGCCCGCGGCTTCTTCGTGGAGGTGGCTCACCCCCAGGTGGGCACATGCCACTACCCCGGCGCC
>JACPQO010000103.1 GCA_016190405.1 Chloroflexota bacterium
CCGTGGTTCAGGGGTCTTGGGTCTGGGGGCAGGTGTCAGAGGGTCAAAGGGTCAGGGGTCAAGGGTCAGGGGGTCAAAGGGTGAAGGGGTCAAGGGGTGGCGCACTGCAACCGCCTCTAGCGCACACCGGGATTCGGTGGGAGATATCTCCGATCCGCCAGGACGCGAAGAGCCAGCGCCTGCACCCTGGCACGCGCCTCTTCTGGAGTCCGTCCGTATGCTAGGGCCCCAGGAAGGTCGGCAACTTCCGCGATCCAGCGGCCGTCCTCTTCGCGCTCCAGCTCGACCTTGAGAGTTATCATCTTCTCCATCTTACGTCGCCAAGGAGGCGTTGGGTAGAGTTGGGTAGAGGACATACCACCCTCAACCCAGCCCCGCCAAGGGTCAGAGATCGGGGGTCAGGGACTTCTCTCCGCCGCCGGCAAGGGGATGGTCTGGGAGGTGGCGCCCGTGACCCCCGACCCGTGACCCTTGACCCGAAGGAAAATGCGGGGCGGTGGGTTATAATGGCTCGGCGGAGGGAAGCCAAGGTGATCGAGCGCATCCATATCATCAGCCGGGCCCAGGAGCGGCTGGAGGACATTACGTCGCAGGTGAACCATGCCGTGGGACGGCTGAAGGTGGACGAGGGACTGTGTCACCTGTACGTGCCCCACACCACCGCCGGCATCATCGTCAACGAGAACGCGGACCCGGACGTGGGCCGCGACATCCTGGAGCGGCTGGAGGCGCTGGTGCCCCGCGGCGGCCGTTATCATCACACCGAGGGGAACGCCCACGCCCACATCAAGGCCAGCCTGGTGGGGCAGTCGGTGACGATCCCGATAGAGGGAGGGAAACTGGCGCTGGGCCGCTGGCAGGGCATCTTCCTGGCGGAGTTCGACGGGCCGCGCGAGCGCACGGTCATTGTCACCGCAACGGTAACGACGGCAAAGCCCCTGGAAGAAACGCTCCCGGAGGAGTTCCGGAGGCAGTTGTGAGGGACGGCGAGGCCCTGGGCGAAGCCGTAGAGCAGGCGGCGCGACTCATCGTGGGGTCGCGGCACGTGGTGGCCCTGGTAGGGGCCGGCCTCTCGGTGGAGAGCGGCATCCCGCCCTTCCGCGGCCCCGGCGGGCTGTGGACCAAGTACGGCGAGCCGGATATGCAGGGGTACCAGCGCTTCATGGAGGACCCCAAGCGCTGGTGGGAGGAGCGGATGAGCCGCAGCGGGGCCTACCAGGAGCTTATCGAGGCTCTGTCCCAAGCGAAGCCGAACGCGGGGCACGTGGCGCTGCAGGAGCTGGAGGAGATGGGCTACCTGAAGCACATCATCACCCAGAACATCGACAACCTGCACCAGGAGGCGGGCAGCCAGGCGGTGACGGAGATCCACGGCAACCGGACGAAGCTGCGCTGCCTGGAGTGCGGCGCGCGCTGGCCCCTGGAGGAGTTCCCCATCGACGAGCTGCCGCCCCACTGCCTGGGCTGCGGCGGCATCGTCAAGAGCGACACGGTGATGTTCGGGGAGCCGATCCCGCGGGACGCGCTGGACGAGTGCATCGCCCAGGCGCGCATGTGCGACTGCATGCTGCTGGTGGGGACCAGCGCCGTGGTCTACCCGGCGGCGGGCTTCCCGGTGGACGTGCAGATGAGCGGGGGCAAGCTCATTGAGGTTAACCCCAACGAGACGCCCCTGACGGAGCTGTGCGTGGTGGTCCTGCGGGCGCCGGCCGGAGAGTCGCTGTCGCGGGTGGCGGCGCGGGTGCGGGAGCTGGCCCCGTGATGCGAGCCAGTCAGGGCGACCGCGGCAAGTCCATTCCGAACGAGGAGCGTATAGCCCGGCTAACACGTCAGGTCAAGTGGCGGATGGAAAATGGAGATTGGCGAGAAGTGGTCGGCCTCTTCGAGCAGCTGACGAAGGTTCGGGGGTTGGATCGCGATTGGGCGGGGCTCGGGGTAGCTCGAGAGCAGCTTGGGGAGCAATGGTCTGCGAGGCAAGCCTATCAACAGGCCCTACGGGTCAACGCTGAAAATCGTACGGCCCGCTTAGGCCTGGAACGGCTCTTGATCCCCGACGAGAGCGTGGCTCCCAGAGCGCCGCGGGATTACGTGAGAACGACCGGCTATCCGGGCTATGTGACGCGATGTTGGAACTGCGGCGAGAAGATCGACTCAGCCGAGGCTATCCGCTGTGACCAGTGCCGTCTCTTCATCTGCGATTCCTGCGGGCAATGCCGCTGTCGCGCTCCGTTGGGCCAAGGCATGACGGGGCCACGTGACTTCGCCCTTGAAGACGATTAATCGGAGTGAGGCAGCCTGAATGACCGCCGACGCCGCCTTCATGCGGCTGGCGCTGGAAGAGGCGCAGGCGGCGGTCGCCGAGGGGAACAAGCCCTTCGGCGCGGTCGTGGTCCGGGGCGAGCGCGTAGTCGCCCGAGGGCACAACCTGGTCCACAGCGGGCACGACCCGACGGCCCACGGCGAGGTGGTGGCGATCCGCAACGCGTGCCAAGCCTTGAAGACAGAAGCCCTGGAAGGCGCGACCTTGTACACCACCTGCGAGCCGTGCCTGATGTGCACCTCGGCGATCGCGTGGGCCGGGATCGGCCGGGTGGTTATCGGGGCTACGTGGGCGGACGTGCCGGGGCAGTTCCACCCGGAGAAGGGATCGCTGCTGGGGATGGAATCGCACCTGTCGTACCCCTTCGAATACACGGCGGGGGTGCTGCGGGAAGAGTGTGTGAGGCTGTACGGGGAGAGTGGATAGTGGACAGGGGACAGGGGAGGGAACATGGAACAAGCTCTTGAAGGAATACGGGTCCTGGACCTGACGATCTGGCAGCAGGGGCCGATGACGACGGCGATGCTGGCCGACTGGGGCGCCGACGTGATCAAGATCGAGGGGCCGGACGCGCCGGACCCGGGACGGTCGCTGGTCCGCTATGAGGCGACGCCGGGCGGCCCCAACGCCTACTTCGAGACGCACAACCGCAACAAGCGGGGCATCGTCCTGGACCTGAAGAACGAGCGCGGGCGCGAGCTGTTCTACCGGCTGGCCGAGAGGGCCGACGTGGTAGTGCAGAACTTCCGGCCGGGGGTCAACGACCGGCTGGGCATCGACTACGCGACGTTGTCGGCGCTGAACCCGCGGCTGGTATACTGCTCGGCGTCGGGGTACGGGGTTAAAGGGCCGGACGCGGCGCTGCCGGCGCTGGACCCGCTGGCCCAGGCCAGGGGCGGGCTGATGAGCGTGACGGGCGAACCGGAGACGCCGCCCACCCGCACTTTCTCGGGCTTCGCCGACCAGGTGAGCGCTTTTCTCCTCGCTTACGGCATCGTGCTGGCGCTGTTCCACCGGGAGCGCAGCGGCCAGGGGCAGATGGTGGACGGCTCGCTGCTCCAGGCGACGCTAGCGTCGCAGGCGTTCAACATCGGCAGCTACCTGATGTCGGGCACCTACGGCGGCTCCCCCATACCGCGGGTGTCGCGCCGGCTGACCAGCCCCCTGTGGAACCACTACAAGGCGAAAGACGGCAAGTGGCTGATGCTGGCCATGGCCCAGCTTGGCCGCTACTGGCCGGTGTTCCGCCGAGCGATGCGGGAAGCCACGGGCGAGACGTTGGAGCCTGAGGAGGTGAGCATCGACTGGATCCGCTTCCACGCCGCCGAGCTGATGCAGCTCGTAGCCAAACTGGACGAGCTGTTCGCCAGGCGGACGGCGCAGGAATGGGTAGAGCTGTTCCGGCAGCACGACATGCTGATCGAGATAGTGCGGGAGTACGGCGATCTGGCCTCCGACCCGCAGGTGATGGAGAACGGCATGCTGGCGACGCTGGACCACCCGACGCACGGGCGGTTGGAGATGGTGGCGCCGGCGGTGAACCTCAGCGCCACGCCGGGAGGGATCGAGCGGCCGGCGCCGGAGTTCGGGCAGCACACGGAGGAGGTGCTGCTGGAGGCGGGGTTCAACTGGGAGGAGATCGAGGGTCTGCGGGTGGAGGGCGCAATAGGGCCGCGGGCCTAGCCGACGGCGCCGGGGCGGGCGCCCAGCATCTGGCGCAGCTTGCGCAGGGTGCGGAACAGGATAACCCTGACGTTGGCCTCGTTGAGGCCCATGATGTCGGCGATCTGACGGTTGCCGAGCCCGGCGTCAAACTTGAGGGCCACGATGTCCTGCTCGCGCTGGGGGAACCGCCGAAGGCATTCGACGACGGCTGCCACTTCCTCGCGGACCAGGATCTCGCCCTCCACGGAGGCGCTGCTGGGCGATATGGCGTAGAGCACATCGGGGTCGACGACGGTCTCGCGGCTGTTCTTGCGTCCGTGGCTGGTCACGATGTTGCGGGCGATGGTGAACAGCCAGGTGGCGAAGGCGTCGTCGTTGCGGAGGGACGCAGCTTTGACGAAGACGCGCTCGAAGACGTCGGCCACCAGGTCTTCGGCCAACTGGACGTTGCGGACGCGGCCGTAGACGTAGGCGAAGACGCGCGGGAAAAACTGCTGGTACTTCTGGGCGAAGTCGTCCAGGCGACGGGCGGCGGTAGCGGCGCCGTCGGGCTTGGGGAGGCTGAAGAGTCTGGCGAGAGAGGGCATCTTCTCGGGGTGCGATTTTCTTGGGAAGAATCCTGCGGGGACTGGTCAGTGGCTACTAGACAACGACCTGGATTACGTGCATAATGTCACATGAATTCCATATCGGTATAAGCTAAAGTAGTTTTCGGATTCGAAAATCGTCATCTCGATGCCGATACTTTAGCCTTCTAATGTAGAATCGAAATTCTGCAATTGCTAAGGTTCAATATACGGGGGGGTCTGCGAAGCTGTCAACCCTTTGCAAGACAATAAACAGGGGAAATACCCACCCCGGTAAGCGGGCCGGAAAGGATGGGTGATCGGCGATGCCCAAAAAGTGGAACTTCCTGAGCAACTACGGACTGGTGCTCACCCACGTGTTCCAGAACCCCCGCGCCACTCTGCGCGAGATCGCCCGCGGCACTGACCTGACGGAGCGGGCCGTGTACCAAATAGTGCGCGACCTGGAGGAGAACGGCTTCATCGAGAAGAAGCGCGTGGGCCGCCGCAACATCTACACCATCAACGAGCCGGCCCTGTTCAGCTACCCCTTGTACGGATCGCTGAACGTGGCCCAGATGATAACGGCGCTGCGCCGTATTCTGGAGGAGCGCCGGGCGCCGGCCTGACAGGGTGCTCAGAACCCCCATCGCGGCCGTATGCCCCACCCCAGATCCCCCCTCGACAGGCTCAGGACAGGGCTTCGCGAACAACGCAACCCCGTTGAGCAGCGGAGGTCGGCGCTCAGGATGACACGAAGGAATGGTTTTTTCGGCGCCCTGATAAACCTTTAGCCGCCGATCCGAGACGGGGGGATGCCGTAGCGATGGCTGCCCCCCGTCATCATATACTCCACTATCCCGAATCCGGTCTGGTCCCCCAGCTTGAACCGGCAGTGCTGGTCGAAGCCGAAGGCGGCGGCGTCGGCGGCGGCCACGGCCGCAGCGTCGCTGTCTGACCAGCGGCCGGCCATGGGACCGAGGAAGATGGTGCCGATCTCGTTGGCCGTGAGGGACAGCGTCTCACCAGCGGCCGTCGTAAGGCGGAAGCGGCCCTCCCGGGGGCGTTTGGTTCCCGGCCAGATATCGAGGTCGTGCTCGATGGCCGTGATGGGCCGCGCTTCGCCCTGCTCGGGTACCAGGGCCCCGTCGGCGTGGATGACATCGCCGTCGGGGGTCTCCCAGAGCCAGGCGGAGATGCAGAAGTCGTCGAACTGGGCGGAGATCCACATCCAGATGGGGACGTCGGCCATGGCGCGCACGCCCCAGGAGCGGTCGCGGATGCCCAGGAGGTCGGTGAAGAGCTGGTCGCCGATGGTGAAGGAGCCGCTGTAGAGGCCGGCCTGGGTGTAGTGCATCTGGTGGGCGACAAGCTTGTCGCCGTTCTGCCAGTGGATGGGGCTGAAGCGGTAGAGGGGGCAGCGGGCGCGGAACTCCAGGGAACCGCTGACTCCGTTGGCCTCGTCGGCGATGTCCAGCCGCCAGGCCTTGAGGGGCTCGACGATGGAGTAGGAGAGGGAGCCGGTCTGCATGACCTCACGGTCGTTGTTCAGGGGGCGGACGTTGAGATAGGAGTAGTGCTGCCCGTTGTGGACGACGAACAGGTAGGCCTGCATCATGTTGCGGTTGGGGAAGGCGCCCAGGCCGGTGATGGCGGCGAACTGGCCCTGACGGTCGTGGATGTTGAAGTAGAAGCGGTCCTGCCAGTCGGGGTGGTCGGAGGCGACCTGGGCCAGGGGCTTCTCCGTCTGGTGGACCAGGTATTCGTCCATTCTGCTGACCAAGGGAGCTACCTCGCGTTCTCGCCCGCGCTGCTGCGTCCGAAGCTCACGTGGAGGCTCTGCCCATCGAAGGAGGAGGAGAGGGCGTCCAGGTAGCGGACCTCCTGGGGCAGAGGGATCGTGCGGCGGCGGCCGGCCAGCTGCACGATCAGGTTGTCGCCGACCTGCTCCAGGCTGAGCTCCTCCCGGCGGGCGAAGGGAAGGGCGAGGCTGAGCAGGTGGCGACCGTCGCGCTGCGAAAAGGCGTGTACAGGCCCCCGATACAGGACTGCCGCCGGGGCTTGCTGCCCGTAGAGAGCGGCGGCCAGGCCGGCCAAGGCGTCAGGCGGCGTGGACAGCAGGGGCGAAGCAAGGACGGGCATGGGGGCCACAGATGCCTGAATATAGGAAAGGACCTCCTGCTGCTCGGCGCGAGCGGCCTCGAAGAAGGGGTCGCTGACCTCCGGCGGCAGCAGGCGGTTGACGATGGCGGCGTCTGCGGGGTAGGCGAAGAGGCTGAGGACGGCCAGGGCGCCCTGTACCTCAGCCAGGGCGGACCGATCGGCGGCCAGGACGATTCGTATTGAGGCGACTTCTGGGTCGGTCAAGAGATCGCGCAGGCGGGCCAGGCGCAGGAGAAGGTCGCGGCCGTGCTCGTAGACGTCGTCGGCGCTGGGGGCGACGCCGGTGAGGGCGCGCAAGAAGGGCTCGAAGACGGTGGGCTGGCGGACGGGGAAGAGGCGGTCCAGCCAGCGGGCAGCAGCGTCCAGGGCGGACAGCAGGTCCAGGCAGTGGCCCAGAGGGGGGCCGTCCACGACGATGGCGTCGAAGTCGCCTGCTGCGGCCCAGGCCTCGACCTCCAGCAGGCGGCCGATATCGTTCAAGCCGGGCAGGGCGGCCATATCGTCGGCCAGGGCGACATCCATGCTGCGCCAGTCCAGGAGCTCGCGCAGCCAGTC
>JACPQO010000099.1 GCA_016190405.1 Chloroflexota bacterium
AAACCACCTGGTGATCAAGGAGATGGAGGAGGGGGGCGTGTTCGGTCTGTTCAAGAGCCGCGACTACGAGCTGACGAAGCTGGACAGCGCGGACGCCGACTTGCTGCCGTACGAGCGGGAGCTGCTGGACGCCCTGTTCGCGAAAGGGTCTCCGGTGAAGATGAGCGAACTGAAGAACGAGTTTCACGACGACCTGGCGAAGGTCAAGAAGGCGCTACATGAGGAGTCCACCAAGACGCTGGTGTTCTTCCCTCGCAACCCGGAGTCCGTGCGGAGCCTGTACCGCATCGCGGGGATCGTCACCGCGGTGGCCGGCGCCGGCCTGGCCTGGTTGCTGGGGATGGTGGCCGGCGGAGCTATCGTCGCCCTCCCGGTTGTCGTCGGCGGGCTGGTACTGCTGCCGCTGTCGCCGGCTATGCCGCGACGGACGGCGCAGGGGCGGCAGATGTACCGCCGGGCGCTGGGCTTCCGCCAGTACATGGTGACGGCTGAGACGGACAGACAGCGGTTCGCGGAGGAGAAGAACATCTTCCACGAGTACCTGCCGTACGCCATCGTCTTCCAGTGCGTGCAGAAATGGGCGAAGGCGTTCGAAGGGCTGGAGGCGGAGCCGCAGCAGCCTTACTGGTACACCGGGGCCCGCCCGTTCGCGGCCTCGCGCTTTGCCGAAGGCGTGCGCGACTTCTCGACCAGCGTGTCCAACATGATGGCGTCAACGCCCGGCGGCCGTGGCGGCAGCGGGTTTGGGGGCGGCGGCTCCGGAGGCGGTGGTGGCGGCGGTGGCGGCGGCAGTTGGTAAGCGCGCGCGGGAGCTTGGGGGCGTCGCCGCTCTCGGCCTCGCCGCCGCGGTGCAGCAGCCGCAGCGTCTGCTCCTTCACCTTCACTTCCAGCTTGGCGGTGAGTTCCGTCAGCCGGGCGTTGAGGACGATGTCCTCGCGGATGGTGACGAGCTGCCGGGCGAACATCAGGGTCACCACGCCCAGGAGCCCCACGACCAGAAGGCGGTCGTCCATGTCGAACATCAGGAGGACACCCAACGGCACGAGGGCGCCGTAGATGGCGATGGACTGCCAGAAGGACGTTGGCGGCTCCTCGTCCCTGGGGCGAGGGTCGGCATTGGTGCGCGGGCCGATGGACAACAGGGCGGCCAGGGTCACCAGGTTGTAGCCGGCCAGCCAGCCGATATCGATGTAGCTACCGGTGGCGTAGTCGCCCGCCTGCGACAGGTACGTGTAAAGACTATCGGAGAAGGCCGTTACCACGAAGGCCGCGCCCAGGAGCAGCAGGGGAAGCGGTGAGGCGCCCGGCCTGGCCCTGGCGATGAGGACGAAGACGGCGAATATGATGGCCAGGTCGAGGAAGGGGTAGGCCACGGCCACGGCGTCGGCCAGGGTGGAGCCTTGGCCCTCAACCAGCAGAGGGGCTATGACGAAATGCCAGCTAACGATCGCGACGGCGGTGATGCCGATGAGGACGTCCAGGGTGAGCTTGGCCCGGCGCAGCCCCGTGGCCGGCGCCTGGGGCATGAGCAGCAGCCCCACGAACACCGGCAGGTACCCTCCCAGATAGCCGATGTCAGACACGGAGGGGAAGGGCACCTCGATGCTCAGGGCGATCTCCTGGATGGCCCAGGTCGTATCGCCGAAGGTGAACAGGAACAGGCCCAGGGCGATGAGGGCCCAGGCCGCCCCGGTCCGCGAGGGCCAGTAGCGTCGCGCCGCTGCCAGCGACATGACCCCGGCCAGGAAGGGCGCGACGGCCACCGCGATGTCATCGAACCAGAGGAGCGCAGTCTCGCCGCCCGGCTTGACCACCAGCCACCAGACGAAAACCGTCTGGAACGCCACGAGGCAGGTGGCCAGGGGCCAGCGCCAGTCGAAGGAGAGCTCGCCGGCGAGCTGCCGGCGCACGGAGGTGCTGTAGGCGTCCACTCTGAAGGTTAGGACGCCGGGCGTGCGACTGAGGTTACAGCGGGGCGGGCGACCGTGAAGGTCGCCGCTACTTGTTTACCCCCTCAGCCGCTCCTCTGCCTCGCGGACGGCGGTGCGGAAGACGGAGCGGGCCATGAGGGACGGCTCGGCGGCGGCGCGCGCGGCGAACAGGTCGCGCCACAGCTCCCAGGCCTCGCGGTTCTGTGGCTCCCCCTTGCGCACGAAGTCCACCAGGTGGCAGGCCAGCCGTAAGTCGCCATCGTCGCGCAGGCCGCGGGCGCGGGCCAGCAGCGGCCCGCTGCCGGCGGCGGCCACCAGCGCGGTCGCCACCTCCTCCGAGTGGGCGGGCAGGATGTTGGCGGGGTTGCCGTCGTACCAGCCGCCGTACAGCCGGTAGACGTTGCGGGCCACGAACTCCGGGTGGTCGTAGATGGGCTGGAGCCAGGGCTTGTCGTTGGGCGGGTATTCGATCTCGCGCAGGATGTCCTCCAGCCACTTGCCTTCGTTCATCTTGGCCACCACCTGGTCGTGGATGGCCCGCAGCCAGGCGGCCGAGGAGAGGAGGGCGTCCTGGATGACCTCCTCGCCGGCCAGGGCAGGGCCGTGGCCGGGGAGCAGGTGAATAGGGCGCAGGGCCGCCATCTGCTCCAAGGCCTGCGCCCAGTCGCGGGCGTAGCGCTGGACCTTGAAGGGGTTGCCCGCGTTGGGGGTGCACCAGACGAAGGTGTCGCCGGTGCAGAGGACGCGACGGCCGGGGCACCAGACCCACGTCTCGTCGTCCGTCTCGCCGCGCGAGTGGTGCAGCTCGAACGTCTCGCCGCCGACAGTGGTGGTGATGGCTCGGTCGTAAACGGTGTCGGGGTAGGTGTAGGTGGCGCTGGAGAAGGGCCGCGCGTCCGGCGGCAGGTTGAACTGGAGCCGGTTGATGGCGTCGTTCTGGGGGCCGAGCAGGCGGTAGCGGTCGAAGCGTGGGGGCAGGTCGCGGTGGGCGATGATGCGGGGCCGGGGGTGGCCGCGGGTCGCGGCGTCGGCGAGGAAGGCGGGGGCGCCGGCGGTGTGGTCGAGGTGGCCGTGGGGGTAGACGATCGCCTCGATGGGGGCCTGAGAG
>JACPQO010000100.1 GCA_016190405.1 Chloroflexota bacterium
CTCCAACCACTAACCTCCGCCGAGGCCCCACCCGAGGTCGAAATCCTGCTGGCCGAGACGCCGTTCAACCCCGAGGGCGGCGGCCAGGTCGGCGACCGCGGCGAGATCGTCGCACCGCACGGCCGCGTCGTGGTAGACGACACGCGGCGCGTCGCCGAGCGCCTCATCGTCCACCGCGGCCGCGTGGTGGAGGGGCGCATCGCCGCCGGCGATGCCGTCACCGCCCGCGTGGACCCCCAGCACCGCGCCGACACCATGCGCAATCACACGGCCACCCACCTCCTGCACGCCGCCCTGCGCCGCGTCCTGGGCAGCCACGTCCGCCAGTCCGGCTCCCTGGTGGCCCCGGACCACCTGCGCTTCGATTTCACCCACACGGAGGCCCTCACGCCGGAGCAACTGGCCGAGGTGCAGCGGCTGGTGAACGATAAGGTCCGCCAGAACCTGCCCGTCCAGACGCGGCTCGCCAGCTTCGATCAGGCGATGACCGAGGGCGTCCTCGCTTTCTTCGGCGAGAAGTACGGCGAGGAGGTGCGCGTGGTGGAGGTCGATTCCGTCGTCCCCAAGTTCAGCGCCGAGCTGTGCGGCGGCACCCACTGCCAGCGCACCGGCGACATCGGCGCCCTCATCATCACCGGCGAGTCCTCCATCGGCGCCGGCATGCGGCGCGTCGAGGCGCTGACCGGCCGCGGCGCCGAGGAGTACGTCCGCGCCCAGCAGACGGTCCTGGACGCCATCGCCCGCCGGCTGGCCTCGCCTCGGGACGGCGTCCTCACCAAGCTCGACGCCCTCCTGGCCGAGCAGGAAGCCCTGCGCAAGCGCATCGAGCGGCTGGAGCGCTCTCTGGCCTCGGCGCCGACCACGGACCAGCTCCTCCAGCGCGCGGTCGATGTCGACGGCGTCCGCGTCCTGGCGACAACGGTCGATGCCCCCAGCCTGGACGCCCTGCGCTACGTGGGGGATGCCGTCCGCAAAGGCCTCCCGTCCGGCGTCGCTGTCCTGGGCGTCGTCATCGACGGCCGCCCCCAGTTCCTGGCGCTGGTCAGCCAGGACCTCACGCAGCGGGGCCTGCACGCTGGGCAAATCCTGAAGTGCGTCGCCTCCATCGCCGGCGGCGGCGGCGGCGGCCGGCCGGAGATGGCCCAGGGCGGTGGCAAGGACCCCACCAAGCTGGAGGAGGCGCTGGCCGCCGTGCCGGAGATCGTCCGCGAGATGTTAGGTAGAAAAGAGCCGATAGCCTAGAACGTGAAACTGCCTTCCAACTTTGCAACCGACAAACCAACAAACCAGCAAACCATGAAAGACGACTGGTTTGGAGGTTTGCTGGTTTGCTGGTTCGGGGGCGGTGAGGAGGGGAGGCTGTGCGCATCCTAGCCCTGGATATCGGCGACAAACGCATCGGCGTCGCCGCCGCCGACGACCGCACCCGTGTGGCGATCCCCGTCGCCGCCATCACGGTCGACGGCGACCCGGCCGAGGCCATCGTCCGCCTCGTCCAGGAGCAGCAAGCGGACGAGCTTGTGATCGGCCTGCCGCTGTCGCTGAGCGGCGCCCTGGGCCCCCAGGCCCAGCGCATCCAGGCCCTGGTCGAGGCCCTGGCGCAGCGGCTGTCCATCCCCGTCCTCACCTGGGACGAACGGCTGACCAGCGTGGAGGCTGACCGGCGCCTGGCCGGTGTCAAGCCTCACGGCCGGCGCGGCCGGGCCGCCGCCGCCAGCCGCGCCCGCAGAGAGGGGGGCCGGCAGGACTCCCTGGCCGCGGCCATCATCCTCCAGGCCTATCTGGACACCCGCTCGGGGCGGGGTGGCCGCCAAGCCTCTCGCTGACATGCGCATACTCCCTCCCAGACGAGCGTTGCCCTTCATCGCCGTCTTCCTCACCCTGGTCATGACCGGGCTCGCCATCTGGCAGATCACAGAGAGCCCCGGCGCCGTTCCGGACGTGCGCCCCGGCCTGTCGCCCTCGCCCTCACCCGGCGAGGCCGTGGCAATCACCATCAAGCCGGGGCAGAACCCCAGCGAGATCGGCGACCTGCTCCAGGAGCAAGGCGTCATCGATTCCGCGATCCAGTTCCGTGTCCTGGTGGCCCTCCTGGGCTACGACAAGATGCTCCAGGCCGGCGACTACGAGTTCGACGCCGGCACGCCGGCCCTGACGGCCGTCTACCGGATGCGGCGGGGCGTCATCTCCTCGCGCTTCGTCACCGTCGTCGAGGGCTGGCGGCTGGAGCAGATCGCCGACGCCCTGGCCGAAAAGGGCATATCGCGGGAGGAGTTCCTCGCCGGCGCCCTCGCTGACGGCTACGACTTCGAATTCCTCAGCGACCTGGAGGCTGGCCAGCCGTTGGAAGGGTACCTCTTCCCGGCCACCTACTACTTCCGCCGCAGCGACACCGCGGCCGATATCGTGGCCCGGATGCTTCAGGCGTTCGATCAGAACGTCACCCCGGAGCTGCGGGGTGAGGCCGGGAGGGCTGGCCTCACCCTGGCCGAGGTGGTGACACTGGCCTCCATCATCGAGCGCGAGGCGCAGGTAGGGTCGGAGCGGCCCATCATGGCCCAGGTCTTCCTGAAGCGGATCCGGCTGGGCATCCCCCTGGAGGCCGACCCCACCGTCCAGTACGCGGTGGCCTCCGACGCCACCAGCGTGCAGAGGTACGGCTACTGGAAGCAGGAGCTAACGACGGCAGACCTGGAAGTCGACTCGCCATACAATACCTACCGCTACTACGGCCTGCCGCCGGGGCCGATAGCGAACCCGGGCCTGGACTCGATCACGGCCGTCATCCGGCCCGCCAAGACCAACTACCTCTACTTCGTGGCCAAGCCGGACGGCTCCCACGCCTTCGCCGAGACCTTTCAGGAGCACCAGGAGAATGTGAAGAAGTACCGGGGAGGAAGCGAATGAGCAAACCAGCAAGCCAACAAAACAACAAACCAACGGCCACGTCCTCAGGTTTGTTGGTTTGCTGGTTCCCTGGTTGGGGCGGCGATGGGTAGGCGGGGATGAAATACCTCGCCGTCATCGGCTACCCGTTGGAGCACTCCCTGTCGCCCTTCTTCCAGCAGGCGGTCATCGACCACCTGGGGCTCGACATCCGCTACGAGGCGTGGCCGACGCCGCCCGACCGCCTGGCCGAGACCGTCCAAGGGCTGCGCGCGCCCGACCGGCTGGGGGCCAACGTGACCATCCCCTACAAGGAGGCCGTCGTCCCGCTCATGGACGAACTCAATGACCTGTCGCGCAAGGTGGGTGCCGTCAACACCATCGTCAACCGCGAGGGCCGGCTGCACGGCCACAACACCGATGTCGAGGGCTTCCTGTGGGCTCTGCGCCACGACGCTGCCTTCGACCCTGCCGGTTGCCGAGCCCTCATCGCCGGTGCCGGCGGCGCCGCCCGCGCCGTCGTCGTCGCCCTCAGCGAGGCCCGCGCCGCCAGCATCACCGTCATCAACCGCACCTTCGCTCGCGCCACCCGCCTGGTGGAGGAGCTGCGGCCCGTGGCCGGGGACACGGAGCTGCACGCCCTGCCGGACATGTACACATCCTGGGCCGCTTCGGCTGTCGGCTGCCGCCTTCTGGTAAACTGTACCTCGGTCGGTCTGGCCGGGACCCCCGAGGAGAAAGAATCGCCTGTGCCCGTTGAAGTCATACCCGCCAGCGCGCTGGTCTATGACCTGCTCTACCGGCCTCTGGAGACGAAGCTGATGGCCGCCGCCCGCCGCCGCGGCGCCCGCGTTTTGGGGGGCCTCCCTATGCTCGTCTACCAGGGCGCCGCCTCCTTCGCCCTGTGGACGGGCAGGGAAGCGCCGGTCGACATAATGTTCGAAGCGGCCCGCAAGGCCCTGCGCTCGACAAAAGGAGAGCGATAGCCTTGGAGTGGGCCGTCGCCGGCATCGGCGTCTTCTTCCTCTTCCTGGCCTACATCGTGGTCCAGGGGACCCGCGCCGCTACGGCCTGGCGCAAAGCCGCTGCCGCCGGCGATGTCGATGTCATCCGCCGCATCATCGAGGAAGGCATCGCCGCCTGGCGGTCCATGAAACGCCCCCAAGAGGTGGCATCGGAGGTCTGGCGCGGCGTTCAGAGCATGGAGGTCGTGGCGGTGGCTGCGGGCTCGGCGCGCGTCTCCTGTCAGGCCGAGAGCGAATACCGGCTGCTGAACGGGCGCTGGGTCGAGATGGCCAACCCATTGCAGCAGGGCATGGCCATCACGGCCCGCGCCGCCGATATGCTCCTGTACGAGCTGCCCCACCTGCGCCTGGAGCGCGTACAGATCGACATCTACACCACGTTCCGCGAGGCGGACGGGCCGGCCGGCCGCCGCTGCATCCTCTCCACACAGGCCACGCGCGAGGCCGCCCGACAGCTGGACTGGGAGAACTGGACCGCGACCGAGATCGTCGAGGCCCTGGGCGGCCGCTACCGGATCAGCGGCTCCGGCCAGCCGCTGCCCATCGATCCCCGGCGGCCGTCTTTGACCCGGCGAGCGCCCCGGAACGGCCGCAAGGCCCGCGTCACCCCATGACCGAGCTGCGCTTCCTCACCGCCGGCGAGTCGCACGGCAAGGCGCTCACCGTCATCATCGAAGGCGTTCCGGCCGGCCTGCCGCTCACCGAGGAGTTCATCGCCTGCGACCTGCGCCGCCGCCAGGGCGGCTACGGCCGCTCCAAGCGTCAGCAGATCGAGGAGGACCGGGCCGAGGTCCTGAGCGGCGTCCGCCACGGCCTCACGTTGGGCAGCCCCAACGCCCTCCTCATCGCCAACCGCGTCTGGGACGACTGGCGCGAGGTGATGCAGGTGGAACCGTATGAGGGGGAGACGAAGAAGGTGACCCGCCTGCGCCCCGGCCACGCCGACCTGGCCGGCGCCATGAAGTACGGCTTCGACGACGCCCGCAACGTCCTCGAACGCGCCTCCGCCCGCGAGACGGCCGCCCGCGTGGCCGCCGGCGCCGTCTGCCGCCGCTTCCTGGAGGATTTCGATATCGCCGTCCACTCCCACACCGTCTCCATCGGCGATGTCGTCGCTGACGTCGAAGGCGAGCCCGATTGGGCCACCGTCGAAGAGTCGCCCGTCCGCTGCGCCGATCCTCAAGCCTCGGACCGCATGGTGCGGGCCATCGACGCCGCCCGCGAGGCCGGCGACACCCTGGGCGGCACCTTCGAGATGTGGGCCACCGACGTCCCCATCGGCCTCGGCTCCCACGTCATGTGGGACCGCAAGCTGGACGGCCTCCTGGCCCAGGCGGTCATGAGCATCCACGCCGTCAAGGGCGTGGAGATCGGCGGCGGCTTCGCCGTCGCCGTCGGCCCCGGCTCCCAGGCCCACGACGTCATCCTGCCGCCGGGCCAGTGGGCCGGCCGCCCCTGGGGTCGCGCCACCAACCGCGCCGGCGGCCTGGAGGGCGGCATGACCAACGGCGAGCCGGTCCTCGTGCGCGGGGCGCTCAAGCCCATCTCCACCCTCTCCAAGCCGCTGCCCTCCGTGGACTTGCACACCGGCGAGGAGATCCGCGCCCACTACGAGCGCTCCGACGTCTGCACGGTCCCCGCCGCCGGCGTCATCGGCGAGGCGATGGTGGCCATCGTCCTGGCCCGCGCGATGCTGGAGAAGTTCGGCGGCGACTCGTTGGCGGAGACGAAGCGCAATTTCGAGGGGTATCAGAAGACGGTAGGGCCCCGATTGGAGGTAGATTAGCCTTGGTTCGTGAGAAGAGAGCTCGCACGCGCAAGCCGGGCTCGATATGGACTAGTCCGAGACTGCGGCACATTCGCCATCAGCCCGCGAGTACGTGCGCCAGCTGAAGCCAATCTGGAGAGGGCTTCTTAAGAGGCGGAATGGCTGAGTTCTTGCGCATCATCCTCACTGGCTTCTCCGGCACCGGCAAGAGCCTCATCGCGCCCGGCCTCCCCAGAAGACCGTCACCAGTCAGAAGGCCAGGCTTCAGCCTGGCCGGCGGACCGTCACCAGTCAGAAGGCCGGGCTTCAGCCTGGCCGGAGGCCGCCGTGGGCACTAGGAACCACCCGCTCGTTTCCAACCAACCGTTCTTTGTCACCGTAGTGACCAGGAACCGGCAGCCGATCTTCCACGACCACAACGCAGCCGATCTGATGCTCACGGAATTGTGGCGCCTGCGCGAGGAGCTTCGCTTCGCACTGCTGGGCTACGTGGTGATGGTGGACCACATCCACTTGATCTTGGTGCCCGGCGAGGCCGCCAGCCTGAGCCAGATCATGCAACTGGTCAAGGGCAGGTTCGCCCGAGCCTGGAACGAGCGTCGCAGCCGCACGGGAAGCCTCTGGCAGTCGCGGTACTACGAGTCCGCCGTGCGGACGCAGGAGCAATTGACCAGCTGGATTGAGTACATTGACCGAAATCCGCTGGAGGCTGGCCTTGTAGCGTCAGCGCCGGAGTATCCCTATTGCTCCGCTGGCGGCAGGCTGGCGACGGACCTAGAAGCGTACCTCGACGGTTCGTGGGGCGGCCAGGCTAAAGCCTGGCCTTCGGATGAGAAGGGGCTCATGGCCGGCCGGGCTGAAGCCTGGCCTTCGGGGTAAGGGGGAGCCTGTGTCTCGCCGCCCCCTTCGCGTCATCCTCACCGGCTTCTCCGGCACCGGCAAGACCGCCGTCGCTCGCTTTGACGCCGAGAAGCTGGGCTGGCAGGCCGTCGACACCGACGCCCTCATCCAGCAGGCCGCCGGGCGCCCCATCGCCGACATTTTCGCCCGCGACGGCGAGACCCGCTTCCGCGAGCTTGAAGCCCAGACCCTGCGCGACGCCTGCTCGCGGGAGCGCGCCGTCATCTCCACCGGCGGCGGCGCCCTCCTGCGCCCGGACAACCGCCGTCTCGTGGCGGACGGCGGCTTCATCGTCTGCCTGGAGGCGCGGCCCGAGACTATCCTCCATCGCCTGCGCGAAGCCGCCGAAGAGGAGCCTCTTGACCGGCCGCTGCTGGCGGGGCCCGACCCCCTGGGCCGCATCCGCGAGCTGAAAGCCGCCCGTCAGCCCCTGTACGCCCTGGCCGACTGCACCGTGCACACCGACGGCCTCTCGCCGGAGGAGGTGGCCGACGAGGTTGCGCGCGCCTGGCGCCGCCGCTCGGCGGCCGCCCTGGCCGATCCGAGCCGCCTGCCAGCCCTGGCCGGGGCGCCGGTCATCGCGGCCGGTCCCGCGCCTGCGGGTGAAGCCTGCGTCGTGCGCACGCCGAGCGCGTCCTACCCCGTCTTCGTAGCGTGGGACGCCCTGTTCGACCTGGGCCGCCGCCTGCGCGAGGCCGGACTGACCCGCCAGGCCTACCTCATCAGCGACGAGACCGTCTACGCCCGCTACGGCCCTCAGGCCGAGGCCGCCGTCCGCCAGGCCGACATCGCCGTCGACTCCTACAGCGTCCCGCCCGGCGAGGCCAGCAAGTCCCTGCAGACCGCCAGCGCCATCTTTGACTGGCTGGTCGAGCGCCGCGCCGAGCGTGGCGACACGCTGGTCGCTTTAGGCGGCGGTGTCGTGGGTGACCTGGGTGGCTTCGTGGCGGCGACGTTCCTGCGTGGCATCAACCTCGTCCAGGTGCCGACCAG
>JACPQO010000101.1 GCA_016190405.1 Chloroflexota bacterium
CCCTAGCGACGAACAGGGCCTCGTCCGCGTAGAAGTTGCCGATGCCGGCGATGGCCTCCTGGTCCAGAAGGACGGCCTTGACGGGAGCGGCGCGGCGCTGGAGGAGCCTTCGCAGCTCCTGCGGGCCGAAGTCATCGGCGAGGGGCTCCGGTCCCAGCTTGCCCACGACCAGCGACGCGTCGTCTGTGAGCCACATCGTCCCCAGCTTGCGGGTGTCCACGTAGCAGAGCCAGGCGCCATCGTCCAGGCGGAAGGTCGCGCGGACGTGGGGTCCCTGGGGGCAGCCCGAGGTGAGGTGCTGGAGGGAGCCGGTCATGCGCAGGTGGACGGCCCAGGTGAGGCCGCCATTGAGGTGGAAAAGGAGGTACTTGCCACGGCGGGTCACTTCCTCGATGCGGCGGCCGGCCAGGGCTGGACAGAACTCGGCAGGTGGGAGAAGCTGCACCAGCCTGGGGGCGTTGGGGGAGACCCAGGCCTCGTCAATCGTGCGGCCCAGGACCAGGGGACGCAGGTCTTGGCGGATGGTCTCCACCTCGGGGAGCTCAGGCATAGGAATATCAAACCAGAGAACCAGGGAACCAGCAAACCAGCGGGCGGGTCAAGGGTCAGGGGTCAAGGGTCATGGGCTGGCGTCAGGCTCGTCGCCGGCGTCGGGGACGGGCTGGTCGGAGTGGCCGTTGGAGCGGATGCAGGCGTGACCGGACGGATCGATGGAGAGGCCGCAGAGGGAGCAAACGGGCCGGCCGCCGGCGATGATTTCGTCCAGTTGGGCCGCGAGGGAGGCGCAGTGGTCGAGGGTGAGCTGGACCCTGAGGGTGGGTTCTTCCTCTTCGCCCACACCGAGCTCGCTTACCTGGAGGACCAGGGTGCGATCAGGCTGGCTGAACCCGACGGCCATGAGACCGATGCGGAACTCCTGCTGCGACGGTTCCGGGAACTGCCCTGCGTCCGCTGCCGGTGGCTCGTCCCCGTACTTCAGTTGGGCGAGGACCTGCTGGATGGCCATGCCCAGCGCCCGCAGGTGTTCCTTCTCGACCCAGAGGCATACGGACTCCGAGGTGGCGCCGAGGAGGCGCAGGCGGAAGGTGCGCTGGCCGGGCTCGCCAAACGCTTGAGCGTCGATGCCTCTCGCCACGCCAAGTTCGATGGTCATCGCACCGCGATACTATCTGAGGTTGCGGATTACGCGCAGGGCCAGGCCCACCATCTGCTGCTCCGTCAGCAGGCCGCCCGTCACCCGGGGGCCGGTGATGTCGTAGGCCACATCGCCTACTTTGAAGTAGATTATCTTGAGGCCGGACAGCTCGCCGGCAGTGGCAGTGGCCAGCCAGGAGCCTTCGCCCGCCACGTTGTTCTTGAAGCTGGGCTCCGCCTCGGGGTTGGCGGCCAGGAACGTCTCCCGGAAGGCCTCCGTGTCGTTGTTGCTGGCCGGGTCGACCTTCCCCAGGTCCTCAAGGGAGAGGGCGCACTGCGGGCAATCCGGCACGTTCAGGTAGATAGTGCAGAAATGGAGGAACCCCGGCCCCTCGCGCTCCTGCACCTGGCCAACAGTGACGCCTGCGATCGCCTCTACCTGGTCTCTGGGCAGTAGATCACAGAGGCCGGCGCTCGCTGCCGGCGAGGCGGTGCCGGCGGTCGGCCCCACACCATCGCCACCGCCCCCGCAGGCGAGGGCCAGGGCGGCGAGAGCGCCCACGGCAAGGGCGATAACGATGAGTCTCCGCGGGTTCAGCAGCGCGCGCTCCATATCATCGGATCTGCCGTTCGGTCGATTCTTCTTACGCCTTGCGGGCAACAAAGATGAGCTCGCCAGGGTACTTGGAGCCGTAGGGGCTTTTGTCGAAGTCACCATACACATCCTCAACCTCAAAGCCGCAACGCGCCAGCAGGTGCTCCACCTCGAAGCGGAAAAGATACCGCATGGGGAAGGCGTGCACCAGACGCTCCCGGCGCCCGTCGGGGTGGGTCACATAGTAGATTAACTCGATATTCTGCACCTGGTTCAAGAGGTCGCGGGAGACCACGCGGTGCCGCCGGATAACACGCCGGCCGTCGGGCATCACGAACTCGGGCTCCTCATCGCCCTCCTGGAAGTAACGCTCGTCCACCAGGCGGTCGAGGCGGGGGTTGAACACGTCGAGGACGAGCCGGCCGCCGTCCGCCAGGTGGCGGCGGATGCTCTCCAGGCAGGCGATCTGGTCCTGGACGGTGACCAGGTGCTGAAAGGGGCGAAAGGGCGTGGTCGCCACTCGGAAACGGCGACCCAGATCGAAGTTGCGCATGTCGGCCTCCACCAGCTCCACTCTGGCGCGCACGTCCTGAGGCTCGCGCGACAGCTTCTGGCGGCAGACCGACAGCATCTTCGCCGACAGGTCCAGGCCGGCGATCTCGATACCGGCGCGGGCGGTGGCTATGAGGACGCGGCCGGTGCCGCAGCCGACCTCCAGCACCGGGCCGCCGGACTGCCGAGCCATCTCCACCCAGAAGTCGAGGTCCCGGCGCGCGGCGGTGGGGACGACGTGATCGTAGAACTCGGCCACGAAGTCATACTCGTCGTAGCCGCCGGAGGGGTCCGAGACGGGTTGAGGGTCCCTTCGACTTGGCTCAGGACAGGCAGGGGTCATGGGTCAAGGAGATTATAGCGAAATTGCCGGGCATCGGGATGCGGCCGGCGCGGGGCTAGCTCGGTTCGCCGCGAAAGACGAAGATGAGGCCCCACATCATGCCGATGGCCGCCACCACGATGGGGCTGATGACAAGTCCGGCCCCGGCAAGGCCAACAATGACGACAGCGACACCGAGGAGGCTGATACCGGAGGTGAGACGGGGGACATAGGCGTCCCGGTTGAGGATGGTCGGCAGGAGAGCGGGGATGAAGGCTAGGTTGCCGAAGGTTATGAGCACGTCCCACATTCGCGGCCAGTCTCCTCTTAGGCTACGTCGCTGCGATGAACCGCATTCGACGGTACAGGGCGGGGGCAGCAGCCGCAAGAGCAGGTGCCCCCACTGACGGCGCCATGTAGGGGCGCAGCAAGCCGCGCCCCTACGAGTGGTCCCGCTGGCGGCAGGTGGATACCCGCTCGCGCTTCGACACACAGGATGGGCGACCGCAAGGGTCGCCCCTACGTCTCGGCGGCTACCCCGCCATCTCCTCCACGCCGGACGGCTCCCCATACTCCATCTCGCCCCAGTTGCGGCCCACCTTGGTGTCGACCTTCAGGGGCACGTTCATCTCCATCGACTTCGGCATTATGTCGAGCGCCAGGGAGCGCATCGCCTCCAGCTCGTCGCCGGGGCACTCGAAGATCAGCTCGTCGTGAACCTGGAGGGTCATCAGGCTGCGCATGCGGCGGCGCTCCATCTCGGCGTCGATGCGGTTCATGGCGATCTTGATGATGTCGGCGGCGGTCCCCTGCACCGGCATGTTGATGGCGGCGCGCTCGGCGGCCTGGCGGACGTTGTGGTTAGGCGAGACGATCTCCGGCAGGTAGCGCCGCCGCCCGAACAGCGTCTCGGCGTAGCCCAGATCCCGCACCCGCCCGACGGTCTGCTCCACGTAGCGCTTGATGCCCGGGTACTTCTCGAAGTAGGTGCGGATGAACTCGGCGGCCTCCTCCCGCGATATCTTCTCGCGGGTGGAGAGGCCGTACTCGCTGAGGCCGTAGAGGACGCCGAAGTTGAACACCTTGGCGCGGCGCCGCATGGCGGGCGTGACCTCGCCCAGGGGCACGGCGAAGACCTGGGAGGCGGTCGCGGTGTGGATGTCCTCGTCGCGCAGGAAGGCCTGGACGAGGCCCGGGTCTTCGGTGATGTGGGCCATGATGCGCAGCTCGATCTGCGAGTAGTCGGCGGACAGCAGCATAGGGTTGGCGCCGGCGTCGCGGGCGATGAAGGCGCGGCGGATCTGCTCCCCCAGTTGGGTGCGGACGGGGATGTTCTGGAGGTTGGGGTTGCTAGAGGAGAGACGTCCGGTGGCGGCGCCAGTCTGGTTGAAGTCGGTGTGGAGACGGTGCGTGCGCGGGTGCACGAGGTCGGGGAGCGTGTCCAGATACGTGGACTTGAGCTTGCTCAGCTCGCGGTACTCGTAGATGAGGTCGATGATATCGTGCAGGCCGCGCAGGCCCTCCAGGGCCTGGGCGTCGGTGCTGTAGGCGCCGGTCTTGAGGCGGCGGGTCTTGGGCAGGTGGAGCTCCTCGAACAGGATGTGGCTGAGCTGCTGCGGGGAACCGATGTTGAACTGGTGGCCGACCGAGGCGTAGATCTCCTCCTCCAGGCGTCCCACCTCCATAGCCAGCGTCTCCGACATCTCGCGCAGGGCGCCGGTGTCGATGGCGACGCCGTTCATCTCCATGCGGGCCAGGACGGAGACCAGGGGCATCTCGATCTCCCGGAACAGGCGGCGCATCCCCATCTCCTCCAGCTCGGGATCGAGGAGGTCGCGCAGGCGGGCGGTCATGTCGCCGTCGGCGCAGGCGTAGCGGCCGGCGGCCTCTACGTCGACCTCCGACATGGGGATCTGGCCGCCTCTGCCCCGGGCGCCGATGAGGGTGGTGATCTCCGTCATCTCGATGCCGAGGCGGCGCGACACCAGCCACTTGAGGCTGAGGGCGCCCTCGCCGGGGCGGCCGCCGCCCCCGCCGCCCTCCCCCAGCAGGTAGGCGGCGATCATGGTGTCGAAGGCCAGGTTGCGGGGCCACAGCCCCTGGCGGGCAAGGACGATGGTGTCGTACTTGAGGTTGTGGCCGGCGACGCAGACCGCCGGGTCCTCCAGCACCGGCCGCAGGCTCTTGACCACGGTATCGAGGGGCAGCTGGCGGTCGCCCGCATGACCCACGGGGACGTAGAACGCCTCGCCGCCGCCCAGGCCGAGGGCGGCGCCTACCAGGTCGGAGCGCATCGCCTCCAGCCCCGTGGTCTCGGTGTCCAGGATC